>CANNKR010000005.1 GCA_947504615.1 Gemmatimonadota bacterium
CGCCATCGCGCCGGCTTCATCATCCGCTTCAACGGGTCGGCCGGTGTCTGGCGCGCCGCCGCCATTGCCGACGCCGGCGGCTGGCACGCCGACACGCTGTCCGAAGACTACGATCTCGCCCTGCGCGCGCAGTTGCGCGGCTGGCGTGGCGACTACGCCGTGGACGTCGTGGCCCCCGCCGAGTTGCCCGTGACGATGCTCGATTACAAGGTGCAGCAGACGCGGTGGGCGCGCGGCCGTGGGCAGGTGATGCGCAAGCTCGTCTCCACGCTCTGGCACGCCGACCTGCCGCCGATGGTCAAGGCACACGTGCTGTTCGACATGTTCAACATCCTCACCGTGCCATCGCTGCTCCTCATCGCCTTTTCCAGCCCGTGGGTCGCCCTGGTGCTGCTGGCTCGTCCGTCGGCCCAGCCCGTGGGCATCGCCATGGCCATCGTGCAGTTGCCGCTCAACATCGTCCTTGTCCCCACGTTCCTTTGGATGTCGGTGCGGCAGTACGGACGCACGGTCGCCGGCACCGCCCGCGAACTCGCGGCCGCCATCCTGCCATTCATGCTCCTGATACTTGGCGCCAATGTGATGATGCTCGCGGCATTTCGCGCCGGCCTCGCGGGGGGCGCCGCCGTCTTTTACCGCACCAGCAAGTACAACCTTGGCGGCGCGGGCAGCGGCGCCTCCGACAGCTGGCGGTCGAGCATCTACCGCCCATCCGAAATCTCCCCGGTGACCTGGATCGAAGGAGTCACCGCCGCATTGTTCGTCGCCGTCTGCGCGCTCGACATCTCGCTCGGCCTCGTGCTCTGGCTCCCGTTCCATCTCTTTCTGAGCATCGGATTCGGTGCGATGTTCGGGCTCTCATTGGTGCGCTGAGCAGCGCGAGAGGTTCCACATGCGGTTCACACGATTCCTTCGCCTCGCCGTCGCCTGCCTGCTGGCCATCAGCGGTAACGCCGCGGGTGCTCGCACGGCCGGTGCCCAGGCGTCCATCGTCCCCGCCTCGCATCCCGTCTACGACTGGCTGCTCCAGCAGCGCGTCGCCGGCGACCTCCCCGCCTACCAGCACGAAGTCCGGCCGATGTCACGGGCCACCATTCTCGAGCACCTTCACACGCTCGAAGCCCTCGGCCCCCGATTCTCTGCGCGCAATCGCCATCTGCTCGAAGATTTTCTCAACGAGTTCGACATGAAGCGCCTCGCGGGGAATCGGGCCTTTACCGCCGCGTTCTTCCGCGGCCTGCCCCGCTCGCTCATCGGCGCCATTCGCGAGCGCCGCGATCCTGTGCTGTACGCCGGGTTCACTCGCGACTCCTCCGCGTCCGGCGCCATCTACCGGATGATCGGCAATGGCGCACTCGCGCTCGATGAACGCGGCGCCACCTCTTCGTCGTACATCGTACTCGGCGGCATCAAGGCCATTTTCAATACCAGCTTTGGCCTCGGCTACCACGTCGAGATGGACAACATCTATGCCGCCAACTCGCGGCCACTCATTGCGCGCATTCCCCGCTGGGGCACCGAGGCGCTCAAGGACAGCAGCGACACGTCGTTCGGCTACGAGACCTTCCTCTCGTTCCGCACCAAAAAGTATTTCGAGGCCTATCTGGGGCGTGGCGCGCAGTCGCTGGGTGCGGCCGTGGTCGATCCGCTCGTTTTACGCGTCGACGCACCGTTCCTTGGCACGGCACGCATGCAGATCGGCACCTCGCGGCTGAATTTCACGTATGTGCATACACAGCTCTACGCCACGACTACCGACGACACGCTGATCTATCAGGGCGCGCCCATCGTCGAACGCCACGCGCCGCAGCGCTTCATGGTCTCGCATCGCCTCACCTGGCGCCCCACCGACAAAGTGACGCTCGCCGCGCACGAAGAGATGGTCTACGCCAATCGCGGTCTCGAGCTCAACTATCTCGTCCCCGTGATGCCGCTGATCTTCTTTCAGGCCGGCGGCGGGGACCAGGACAATCTCCTCGCCGGCGGTGACCTCACGGTGCGCCCCTGGCGCGGCACCGAACTGCTTGGCTCGCTGCTCGTGGACGACGCCAATGACACGTGGGGCCCCTACCAGAAGATCGCCCTCGTCGGCATTGAACAACGCCTCACGCCGGCGCTTCGCCTGGGCGCCAGCTACACCACCTCCGATCCCTGGACCTACACGCATCACTTCCGCCTCAACACCTGGGAAACGCACGACAAGCCGCTCGGCGCCGAACTCGGGCCCAATGGCCAGGAGTGGGCCGCGCGGCTCACCGCGTGGCTCCCGATGCGTACGCGCGTGATGGGCGGCTATCGCTTCATTCGTCGCGGGCTGAACCCCGTGGATGCCAGGGGACACGCCATCCGCGATGTCGGCGGCGACCTGCTGCGCGGCCTCCCCGTCAGCTTCGAGCCGCGCTATCACAACGCCGACGTGCACGACATTCGGCGGCTCGAGCTCGAGGCTCAGACCGAGTTTATTCGCGGCCTCAACTTTTCGGTGCGCGTGCGCAACGACGACGTGCTCAAGGGGACGCAGTTGCCGTCGGCGCGCTTCATCGATTTCCGGATGCGCTTCGGGTTCTGACCGGCGGCGTGTGACGTCTTGACGTTATGACGTTTTAGTGACAATTTCCGGGCATGACAGCCACCACGCGCGCCACCGTGTATCTCGAGGCCCCGCTGCATCGCGCCCTGCGCCTCAAGGCGGCCGAAACCGATGCAAGCATTTCCGAACTCGTCAACGCCGCCGTCCGGCGCAGTCTCGCCGAAGATGCCGACGACCTCGCCGCGTTCCGTGACCGCGCCAAGGAGCCCCGCATCTCGTTCGAAGCCGTCGTCCGCGACCTGAAGAAGCGTGGCAAGCTATAGCATCCTGTTCACCAGGTCGGCCGCCAGGGAACTGGAGCGCGTGCCGACCAGGGATCGCCAGCGAATCGTCACCAGGATCGGCGCGCTCGCCAGCAACCCGCGCCCCGTCGGCGCCGAGAAGTTGAGCGATGACGACAAGTACCGCATCCGGCAGGGCGACTATCGCATTCTCTATCAAATCGTGGATGCAACGCTGATCGTCACCGTCGTGCGCGTCGGCAATCGCCGCGAGGTCTACCGGAAATGAACGCCGCCCCCCCTCAGTACTTCACCTGATACCCGTCGCCGCGCCAGCGCACCTTGCGGCTGATCAGGAATGAGGGCGGCAGGAACACCAGCGCCACCAGCTCGGCCAGTTGCATCGCGCCCAGGTAGCGCACGTGATGCGGCAGGGACAGGCAGCGCTGCTGGGCACGCAGCAACCACCATTCCGTCGCCAGCTTCCCCGCCACGAACAGCGTCCACAGCGGCCACGACAGCTGCCAGCCGGCCAGCACGTACGCCACCACGCCCAATCCCCACAGCAGCGTCAGCCACACCCCCACGCCGTATTCCCACCCTTGCTCAGCGCCCCCCGCGACCCAGCGCCGCTGCTGACTGAACAGGTGCCGCGCCGTCGGCACCGCGCGCACCGCCACCGCGGTCTCCACCGAATAGCGCATCAGTGCGTGTTGACCACTGCGATGCACCATCAAAAAGAGCGCCAGATCCTCGGCCACGCGAAACGGCGCGCGCTCCAGGCCGCCCGCGCGATGATACGTGTCGCGCCGGATCCCCATGTTGGGCCCCACGCAGACCATCGGCCGTCCCCACCCGGCGAGCCCCAGCGGAAAGATCTGCACCAGCGCCCATACCATCCGCTCGGCCACGCTCCACCAGCGGTCCACCTCCACCACAATTGCGCCCCCCACCATCCCCGTCTGCGGCGTGACGCCACTCAGCAGGTGACGCACCCAGCCGCGCGGCACGGCCGCATCGGCGTCGGTGATCAGCACCCAGTCGCCCGTGGCGTGGGCCATGCCGTGCGCCAGGCCGCGCGCCTTCGCCTGCAGGCCGTTGTCCGGCAGATCTCGCGTGTGCAACGCACGAACGTTCGCATGCGCGGCGGCCGCCGCATCCATCATCGCCCCCGTCGCGTCGTCCGACAGGTCGTCCACCAGGATGATCTCCAGCAGCTCGCGCGGATAATCCAGCGCCAGCAGCGCCGCGAGACAACGCGGCAGGTCGCGCGCTTCGTTGCGCGCGCTCATCACCACCGACACGCGCACCCCCTCTGCGTCGTCGAGCGGCCGCGCGGCCAGCGTCTGCGCGCGCAGGCGCCGAGTGCCCCAGAGCAGGGGCCAGAAGAGCGCGAAGTACGCGCCCACCCACGCCACGATCCACCACGGCACGCCGAAGATCATGTCGTTCCCTCTGGCGGCCGCCCTGCACGCACTTGCCCCGCCGACAACCACCCCACCGCGCGATACCAGGCCAGTGTCTCGCGAACGCCCTCGGCCAGCGGCACGCGCGCGCTCCATCCCAACTCGGTCTGCGCACGCGTGGCATCGCACAGCCAAAAGCGCGGCGCGGCCAATGCCACCTTGTGGCCGTTGAGCAGTGCGGTACCACCAGTCAGCGCGCCCAGTGCATCGGCCGCCCACGCCGCCGCGCGCAGCACACTGTGCGGTATTTCTATCTCGTAGGGATGCGTCCCCACCGCGCGCGCTATCTCGCCGTACAACGCGCCCCACGTCACCGGCGTCGCGTGGCCCACGAAGTAGCAGCGTGCGGCCGTCGATGATCCCGCGGTCTGCTCCGTGCCCGGTGTCACTCGTACCATCGGCGTGACCGCCGCCAGCACCAGCGCACGAATCAGGTCAGCCACGTGCACCATGGTGATCGCGTGCGTACGCGGCACCGCGTGCACCGCAATGCGGCCGCTCGCCTGCTTGAACGCCGCCAGGAAATCGCGGTCGCGCGGCCCGTACACGGCCGCTGGCCGGATGATCATTGTTTCGTACAGCGCACCGTGCAGCGCCACCACCTGTTCAGCGGCCAGCTTGCTCGCCCCGTACGCTTCCACCGGGTGCGGCGCGTCGTCTTCGCGCACCGGTGTGCTGGTCGATGTCGCGGGCCCCGCCGCGGCCTGCGACGACACGTACACCAGGCGCAGCGTGGGTCGTGATTGTCGAGCGATGGCTGCGCAGAGATGCCGCGTGGGAGTGACGTTGCCCGCATCGAACGCCGCGCGGGTGCGCGCCTTGGTCACGCCGCCTACGTGAAAGCAGTGCGTCGCCTCGCGCCACGCCGGTAGCTCGATCACCAACCGTTCATCCAGCAGGTCGCAGCGATGCACCGTCACGCCCGCGCGTGCGGCAGGCGCCGGCGACTCGATCGCACGCGCTCCGTCGCGCACGATCACGTGCACCTGTGCCCCGCCCGCGAGCAGCGCATCCACGAGGTGCGAGCCGATGAACCCCGACGCGCCCGTGACCACGGCCACCATCCCGTCCAGTCGAGGCTCCCCAGTTGCTGGGTCGGGCAAGGACATGCAGTGACTCCGTCGGCCGGCAAGGGTGTGATCGTCCCTGAATATACGCTCGAGCGGGTGTGGCGAAATTTGTTCTTTTTAACACGGAGACCGGAGGGGCGCAGAGGGCCACGGAGTACGACAACAGCAACAACTTTATAGGGGTCGTGGCGGTGAGAACGGTCCGCCCAAACCCCCTTAAAGGTTGTTGCAGTACTCTGTGGCCCTCCGCGCCCCTCCGGTCTCCGCGTTAGAGAAACCGAACTCTGATTCATACGGCGGCGGGATTCGTACTTTCAACACGGAGACCGGAGTCAACGGAGGGCCACGGAGTACGACAACAACACGAAAGGGGTCGTGGCGGAGAGAACTGCTCGCCACGACCCCCTAAAGCTGTTGCAGTCCTCCGTGGCCCTCAGCGGCCCTCCGGTCTCCGCGTTGAAAAAACCAAACCCCGCCCTGAAGGAACCGGACGCGGAGGCACTGAAACTGGCCCTGGCGACGAAAATCCAGGAGCTCGCCGCGCTGGTGCGATGACCGCCTGAGACCGCCTTTGCTACGGCCCCAGGACGCCGCAGCGAGAAGGATGTAATGCCTCCGCCAGAGGAGCATCAAAAAGGCGCATCTTTCCAAGTTTTGTGGTGTCCAGCCGCCCATTGGCCGGCCGCGGAGCCTTGGCCCCGTACACGGCGGTCGAGCAGGGGGTCACCAGCGCCGGATCGGCACCAACCGCCGCATACACCGCCCGGGCCACCTCAAACCAGTTGGTGTATCCCGACGCGGCGGCATGCCAGGTCCCCTCAACCCCATCCCCCACCAGCCGCCAGAGCACCTGCGCCAGCTCGGCCACGTGGGTGGGAGCCCCCCACTGGTCATCCACCACCCGCGACGCCTGGCCCGCCGTGGCCCGCCCCCACATGGTCCGCACAAAACTCGGCCCACCTCCATACAACCACTGCGTCCGCACCACCGCCCACCGCCCACCATCCACCGTCTGCAGCGCCTGCTCCCCAGCCAACTTGCCCCGCCCGTACGCTCCCTGAGGGTTGGGGGTATCGTCCTCTCGGTATGGGCGATCCAGCCTGCCGTCAAAGACGTAGTCCGTGCTGAGGTGCAATACCCCGGCTCCCGCGTCGGCGGCCAATCGCCCCAGCACCCCCACCGCGTCGCCGTTGATGCGTGTCGCCTGTGCCTCATGCTCCTCGGCCGCGTCCACCCTGGTCCAACCCGCACAGTTGATCACCCAGTCGGCGCCTTCAGCCAGCGCCGAGCGCAACTGTGCCTCGTTGCAGAGGTCGAGCTCCGCATGGGTGAAGGAGCGCAGCAACACACCGGCAGGAACGGCCGCACGCACCGCACGCCCCAGCATTCCGCCACCACCCAGCAGCAACACCCTCATGCGGTGAGGTACAAAGCGTCGGCGGCGCGATACGCCTCGCTCAGCACCCGCCCCCACCACTCCGGGTTGGTCCGATACCAGCGCACGGTCTCGGCGATTCCCTGTGCCCACGAGTGTTCGGCACGCCATCCCAGTTCGCTGGTGAGCCGCGTGTGGTCCAGCGCGTAACGACGATCGTGCCCCAGCCGGTCCGTCACGCGGGTCATCAGCGACTCGGGTTGCCCCACCTGACGCAGGATCCCCGTAATCACGTCGTGGTTGGTGCGCTGCTCGCCCGCACTCACGTGATACGTCCGCCCCAGCGTCCCGCGCGTCAGTACCGCCCACAGCGCACGCGCATGATCCTCGGCGTGAATCCAGTCGCGCACCTGCAGTCCGTCGCCATACACCGGAATGGACAACCCGGCGAGCGCCCGCGTGATCACCAGCGGGATCAGTTTCTCGGGAAACTGGTACGGGCCATAGTTGTTGCCGCAGCGCGTCAGCAGGACGGGGGTGCCAAAGGTGCGATGCCACGCGCCGACCAGCAGGTCGGCCGACCCCTTGCTCGCCGCATACGGCGAACTGGGTTTCAGCGGCGCCTCTTCGGTCCACGGCGCGTCGGTGGACTCGAGGTCGCCGTACACCTCATCGGTGCCCACATGAAGCATGCGGAACGGCCGCGGCGCACGCTCGAGCGTGCGGCGCACGCACTCCAGCACCACCTGCGTCCCCACCACGTTGGTGGTAATGAACGCCGCCGGCCCCATGATGGACCGATCGACGTGCGTTTCGGCAGCCAGATGAATGACCGCATCGGCCCGCGGGACCGGCCGGCCCGCGCCCGTCTCCCGGCCCGTGCCGTCAATCGCCGACAAGAACGCGCCAGCGTCGCAAATATCTCCTTTCACAAAATAGTGCCGCCCATCCCCATGCACCCCGTGGCGCGCAAACACCGGCGCCAGGCTGTCGAGGTTGCCGGCATAGGTGAGCGCATCATACGTCACCACGCGCACGTCGGGATGGTTGGCCAGCAGCCAGCGCACCAGTGTGCCGCCAATAAATCCGGCGCCGCCAGTGACGACCACCGTAGCCGGCGCAAACTCCGCTGGCGTCACCGAAACCATTCCCGCGCCTGCACCAGCGAGGCCCCGCGCCTGTCCTTCGCGGCGAGCATCGGCGGCGCAACGCCAATCAATGGCCATGGGATGCCCACGTCCGGATCATCCCACTGCAGGCACCGTTCGTCCGCCGGCGAGTGGTAGTCGGTGACCTTGTAGTGCACCGTGGCCCGTTCACTCAGCACGTAGTACCCGTGCGCGAAACCTGCGGGAATCCACATGGACTGCTGTGCTTGGGCGTCCAGTGGCGCCCCGCACCACTGACCAAAGGTCGGCGACTGGGCCCGCACGTCCACCGCCACGTCAAACACCGACCCCGCCACGCAGCGCACCAGCTTCGCCTGCACCTGCCGCACCTGGCAGTGCAGCCCGCGCAGCACGCCGCGCTGGCTCTCCGACATGTTGTCCTGCACCCACGTGGCGGCGAGCCCTGCCGCCGCAAAGTCGCGGGCGTTCCACGCCTCAAAAAAGAGGCCGCGCGCGTCGCCATGCACCTGGGGCGTGAGCAGCAGGACGTCGGCGATCCGCAACGGCTCGATCTTCACGGCGCGGCCAATCCCAGCAGGTAGCGTCCGTACCCATTGTGGCGCATCGGGTGCGCCAGACGCTGCAGCGCTTCGGTGTCGATCCACCCCTGCCGCCACGCGATCTCCTCGGGGCACCCGATGCGCAGTCCCTGGCGGCTTTCCAGCGCATGCACGAACTGTGCGGCCTCCAGTAACGCCTCGGGAGTTCCCGTGTCGTACCAAGCGGCACCGCGCCCCATTTGCGCCACCGTCAGCTCGCCCCGCTGCAGGTACGCGCGGTTCAGGTCGGTGATCTCCAGTTCCTGTCGCCCCGAGGGCACCAGCGACCGCGCCAGCGCGGGGGCGTCGGCATCGTACAGGTACAAACCCGTCACCGCCCAGCGCGACGGGGCCACCGCGGGTTTCTCCACGATGTCCCGCACGCGCCCCTCGGCATCGTAATCCACCACACCATACGCCTCGGGGTGCGCCACCTGCTGCACAAACACCGTGGCCCCGCGCGCACGCACCATGGCCCCCTGCACCAGCGTCGGCAGGTCATGCCCGAAGAACAGGTTGTCCCCCAGCACCAGCGCGCTCGCGCGCCCGGCCAGGAACGACTCGCCAATCACCAGCGCCTCGGCGATACCGCGTGGCTGTGCCTGCGTGGCATAGCTGAAGTGCACCCCCCACTGCGCGCCATCGCCGAGCAACCGCTCAAAGAGCGGCGCATCGGTGGGCGTGGTGATCACCAGCAGTTCCCGCACCCCCGCCAGCATCAGCGTGCTCAGCGGGTAGTAGATCATCGGCTTGTCGAACACCGGCAGCAGCTGTTTGCAGAATGCCCCCGTGGCCGGGGCCAGCCGCGTGCCGCTGCCACCAGCCAGGATGATGCCGGGACGGCTACTTCTTGAGGACGGCATACGTGACAGCGATCGACGCAAGCGCGGATGCCGTGGTCAACACGCGTTGCAGGACATCACTCGTCGTCGTCGTCGATTCAGGCTTTGTCGGCACCGTGATCGTGGAGCCCGCGAACACTTCCGGCGACGTGTGGAAGAACAGCCCAACACGCCGGACGCGCTTGGACACACCCGACGGATAGGCAACGACCGCCTTGCGCGACTGCCCGCGCTCCGACGGGCCACCAGCCAGTTCGATGTAGTCCTGTACCGAAAGTCCGTGATCGAACTTCACCAAGGTCGTGCGATCCACCGCGCCCGTGACGAGCACCGTGCGCGGATTCTTTTCAATGGACAACTGGTCGCCGGCCTGCACGAAAATGTTGTGTGCATCATCGCCGCGCATCACGCGCTCGAAGTCGATGGCGACCGGGTGCCCGCCGCGATGCAGGGCGAAACTTTGGGGGTAAGCCACCGGCAATATCCCCCCAGCACGGTTGATCACGTCGCGAATGCGATCGTGGTTTTCGGTGATGGCGTACACCCCCTGATATTTGAACTCGCCACGCACCTCCGCCATGCGTTGGCTGCGGAAGCCCGGCGAGAGCCGCACGAAGATCCGGTCGTCACGTTGCAGCGTGAACGTTGCCGCCGCTGCAGAGGTGGCGAACTGCGCATCCACCGGCATCGAGAAGATGACGCTGGTCGTATCGCTGTAGGTGGCTCCCACCCGACGACGGGAGACATCCACCCACTGCGCCTCCTCCGTGAACCCGCCCGAACGCTCAATGGCGTCCCGCAACGACTCGCGCTCCGAGAACGCCCGCACATTCGGCTGGTTGACAGCCCCCATGACGGAAATCGTTCCACCGGGAAATGCGGTACGCCCATCCAGTACTTCCACCGCGTCGAACTCCTGCAGCACGAAGTCGCGCCCCGCGCCCGTGGCATCCACGTTCATCAGTTCGGTGTGCCCGGTCAGCGGCACCTGCCGCACCACCTTCACGCGATCCCCCAGCGCCCAGGGCAGCATCCCCTGCGAGCGCTGCAGCAACTCCCCCAGCGTCATCTTGTCGCGCAGCTGGTATTCACCCTGCTGAAAGACCTCGCCCTTGATCGACACGACGTTGCGCCGTATGTCGCCAATGCCGAAGACCGTCACGATGTCGCCGTCGAGCAACGGCACGCGGGCCAGCGAGTCCAGGTCGCCCTTGAGCTGCACGTCCACCTTCACGCGCTCCATCCCGGGCGCTCGGCGCTCAGCGGGGAGAATGCGGTCGATCTGCACCCGTTCCACCGACGCCACGGCCAGCAGCCCGCCGGCAAAGCCCAGCAGGTCGCGGAACCCCTCGCTCCCTTTCAGTTCGAAGATGCGCGGCCGGCGCACCGCACCCATGACCGCCACGTTACGGCTGCTCAGCGGCACGTAGATCACATCGCCCTGTTCGGTGCGGATGTCGTTGGTGGCGTCGCCCTTCAGCAGGTATTCGTAGAGGTCGAGCCGGCGGATCACCTGCCCGCCGCGCCGCACCTCGATGCCACGGAACGACCCGCGGTCGGTGGGGCCGCCCGCCCGTGCAATGGCGTGGAACACCGTGCTCAGCGCATTCACCTGAATGGCCCCCGGCTGCTCCACTTCGCCAATGACGAACACCGCGTTGCTGCGGATGCGTCCGATGCTCAGGTCCATCCGGGCCTCGCCGCTGGTGAGGCCGCTGTACGACTGTGCCATGCGGCTCTTCAGCACGGTGCGCGCGCTCTCGAGCGTGAGGCCGGCTATGGAAACCTGCCCCACCTGCGGAATGATCACGGTGCCGTCGCGGCGCAACTCCAGCTGGTAAGCCAGTTCCACCTGCCCCGTCACCACCAGTTGCACCTGATCGCCCACTCCCAAGCGGTACGCGGCATCTACCGGGCCGGCGGTGATGGGATCGAACGCCGTGCTGCCGCGGGCAAAGACGTCGCGCCCAAAGACACCGCCGGCACGCGGCAGCGGCTTCGCATTGCTTTCGCGGCTCTTCTCCTGTTCGGGCTCCGGCTTGTCCGATGACTCGGTCATCAAGCCCAGCGAGGCCAGCGCCTGCGCAAAGGCCCCCGCCTGCGCCCCGGTGGCGGCGGCGCCGGCTTGGCCCTCTCCACCAAAGAACGGCGATGCCAGCGACGGGTCGTAGCCGGCCGACTTCAGCCGCTCCTGCACCTGCGCCTGGCTGAGCCCCGACTTCTTGATGGCGTCGGCAATCTGGTCGTTGCTGACGCTCTTCCCCATGCCGGCCGCGGCCGCCTGGGCAGCCGTCTGCCCGGCCGGCACCACCACGGGAGCCGGCGGCGGAGCCACTGGCGGATTCTGCGCGGCCAGTGGAAGCGAAACCACGAACGAAACCACGAAGAACACCACGGCCAGAAGGGAGGCGCGCTGCTTCATCATCAAGTGTGCGAAATGGGGATCAAACGTGCGTCCACCCTTCGAGCGATCGCTCCAGGGGACTTGGCATCCTAAGTTATGCAGGGCACGCGTGGACGTCCATTCTCGAGACCGCCGCTTTGGTGCGCTTTTCCGTCTTTCCCGTGCCGCGTGCCGCTGTCACCAGCCAGGATGATGCCGGGACGGGAGGTCGTTATGGGGTCCAGCGCCACCCGATCACTGCGTTGAGGTTGGTCGCATCGCGCGCGGCGGTGTCGCCGACACGGCGCATGATCCCGGCGCGCCAGGTCACGTCGCCGTGCAGCAGGAATCGTACACCAGAAGCCTCTATCTCATGCGTTGCCCCATAGCCGAGGCCGCCTTCTGTCTGGCGGGCCAGGCCAATACGCAGCCAGCGCACGGAGAACCGTCCTGACGTGTGGTATCGGTCCGCGCCGAGTTCGGCGCCGCTCCCGCCGCGCACGAACGGGGAGCCAAGCAGTTGGCCACGCAGGGTGTGCCCGTCGAGAAGCTGACCGTGCTCGTAGAACAGGCCCTCGCCGCGGACTCGAGCCAGGTGCGTAACGCGAGCATTGGTTACCTCGCCATGTGCCACCCAATACTGGGCGGCGTTGGCGCTCCCAAGCTGCTTCTGGAAACCGAACGTCACCGTGGAGATATGATCCGGTTCCGTGGCCAGGTTGAGCGCATCCCATGAATGGTCTTCGCGCCCATACTCCGAGTACACCTCCACCCCGCCGCGCGGAAGCACGACCCGGCCGAAGACGCTCGCGAGTTGGTTGTCCGCCTGTCCGGCAATTGTGGCCAAGTCGTCCTTTCCGCGGATCCCTTCCTTGAGGAACGGTTCCCACAACTGCCGAATGTCGGAATAGTTGGGGCCGCCGTCACGCCACCGGCGGTGGAAGAATCGCGTCAGGCCCAGTACGAGGCCGGGGACGCCGCGCGGCTCGAATGAACCGACCAAGCCAAGTCCCAGGCGCTTGCGGGTCGGGTTCGTCAGGTCGTTCGAGAAGCTGCTGGGTACCAGGCGGCCGGCGAAGACGCGTCCATGCACCTGGCCAATGCCGATGTTGCGCGGCGACGATGTTCCCAGGAAGAGTCGCGGAATGCCCCCCGCATTGTTGCTCAGCATGAAACCGCTGCTCACTCCCGGCCCCCACCACTCCGAGGCGCTCGAAAATCCCGCCGCAACACCGAAGCCATCCACACGCACCCAACTCTCACCCAGGTCCACCTGGCCAAGAGCCTTGTCGCCGAATCGCTGCGGAAGGTCGATGTTGACGAAGGCATAGTCCAGATACCCTGGCCCCGTCTTCGACATCGGCGGCAACGGAGTGAAATCGGCATTCTGCGTCCACCACGCGTGCGGGGCGAGCTGCATGCTCACCGCACGCCACCGTGCCGCTACGCCCCCGGTGGCCACGGCAGTGATTCCCTTCCCCGCCCATGTTGGGCCGTCGTTCATCCCCCACGGAAACCCCGAATTGCCAATCAACCCGGCGGCGGGGCGCACGATCCACCACCCGGCTTTCGGCACCGCCGCAAAGCGCTTCGACCACGGATGACTGCCCGGCGGCGTGAGCGCCTCCAGTTCGGCGGGCGAGAACGCCCGCACCGTCCAGTCACGCACGGGCACCGCCCCACCCAGTTGCAGCGTTCGCAGGTACCGCTCCAGTTCACTTCCCGCGCCGGTTTCGGCCCACGTGGCTCCTGTCCGGCTCGACGCGGCCTGCGCGTGCAATGCCATCGGCAGCAGCGCCAGCAGCAGCACAGCGGCAACCGCCCACTCGCGCGCCATTCGCCCAGCCGACAGATTCCCCGTGCGATGCACTCTCTTCGTCACGCGTTGCTCCTCGCGCTCGTTCCTGCGACCCTTGCCGCGCAATCGGCGAGCGCGCTGCGCAGCATCCGCTCCCTCGCCGAAGACCGCGATCGACTGGCGCAACTGACCGGCGCAAGCACCGCGGGAGCGATGCTCCGCGACGGCACGCGCATCGATTCAGCCGCCACAGCACTCCACTGGCTCCGGCCGGAATTGCATCTCGTGTGGAACAGCGCGCTCGCTACCTCGCTCAACGATGGCGCGCTCTGGTCCGGCCGCGGCGCCAGCATCCTCGTCCGCGGCGGCGCCACGTTTGGCTGGCACAACGTGCGCCTCACCGTCGCCCCCGAACTCACCGCCAGCCAGAACGCACCCGTCGAGGTCATCGCAAGCCGGGTGTTGACGTGGAGTCGATGGGCTTCCCCGTGGCGTACCGCGGCCGTTCCCGCCGACCTTCCGCTGCGTTTCGGCGACGCGCCGTTCACCACGCTCCACACCGGACAGAGCGCACTCTCGGCGCAATGGGATAAGGTCGCGGTTGGCATCAGTTCGGGGAATCTCTGGTGGGGCCCCGGACTCCGCAACGCCCTCGTCCTCGGCAACCAGGCGGGGGGCATCCCGCACGCTTTCATTCGCACGCCGCGTCCTCTGCATTCCCGCCTCGGCGATTTCGAGGGCCGCCTGATCGTCGGCGCCCTCACCGAGTCCATCTACTTCGACACCATCGCCGGCAACGACCAGCGCTCCGTCAGCGGACTGGCATTCACGCTCGCCCCCAAGCCACTGCCTGGCCTTACCGTCGGACTCGCCCGCCTCGTCATCGCACCTGCCGGTGGAGCCGGCGAGACCCTCGCGCATTTCGCGGACGCCATGACCACCTGGAACGGCGGCAACGATCGCGACCAGCTCAGTTCGCTCTTCTTTCGCTGGGTCGCGCCCGAAAGCGGCTTCGAATTCTGGGGCGAGTGGGCCAAGTCGCGCCTCCCGACACTGCGCGAACTGCTCACCGCCCCGAACGCCGACCAGGCCTGGACCCTTGGTGGTCAGTGGGCCTTGCCGCGTTCCGACGGCGCCCTGCGCCTGCAACTCGAGTTCTCCGACCTCGCACAATCCCTGGTCTTCGCCAGCCGCATGCCCCGCGACTACTACTCGGGGCACGCGGCCGTTCAGGGATTCACGCAGCGGGGTCAGCCGCTCGGCGCCGCCAGTGGCCCTGGAAGCACAGACGGCTGGATTGCCCTCGATCGCATCCGCAGCAAGTGGTCGGTTGGCGGGTTCTTCGCGCGCACCCGGTGGGAGAACGACGCGTTTTATCGCGAACGCTTCCCCAACCCGTTCGGGCACGATGTCTCCATCTTCACGGGCGCACGCGCCAGCCGGCGCTTTGCCCAGTGGGACACGCAGGGCGCGCTGCTGTTTGAACGACGCGACAACTACCTGTTCGAAAGCGGATATTTGCAGCCGTTCTCCCGCGGCCAGCGCAACGTCAGCAATCTTCGGCTCGAGTTCAGCGTCGCCCCGCGCCCTCGCTGAACCGTTGCAGCTCGCGTCGCATGCCGCTCCACTCGGCCCTCGTCAGCAGTCCGCCACGCGAAATCAGCGCACCCCACGCGGAAAGCCCGATGAGCAGGGCCAGCGCTGGCGGCGCAATGCGGGCGAGCACGGCCACCGCGCCAATGAGGACCGTGGCCAGTGTGGTCCACGCCAGCAGCGAGCGGCGGCGGGGTCGCACCGTCGGCTCTGCGTGAGCGGCGGCGATCAAGAGCCAGAGCGCGTCTCCTGTCGCGCGAAGCGACCACACCGCGGCGGCTCCGGCCGCTCCGTAACGCGGCACGGCCCACCACAACCCGACCACGAAGAGCGGCAACTCGACGAGGTGTCCCCATGCGGCGAGTGACGGCCGCTCCGCCGCCTGCACAAAGGCCAGCGCCACTTGCCCCGACAGGTTCGCGGCAAGCCCAATGGCGAGCAACTGCAGCGAAAGCGCCGCCTCTGGCGCCAGCGCCTGCCCCACCCAGAGGCGCATCCCCGGCTCCGCAAGGGCCGCAAATCCGATGAGCACCGGAAGTCCGACGGCGAGAATGGCCCGGTTCCCCTGCTCGAGCCTTCCCGTGGCGCTGGCGGCATCGTGGGTGAGCAGGGCGGCAAAAGCCGGGTAGAGCACCGGCACCAGGGTTGCCGTGAGCAGCCAGATCTTCGTTCCGCCCTCGAAGGCAATCGCGTACGGCGTGACGGCCGCCACGGGGATCAGTGCGCCGATGCCCAAGCGGTCCATCGCGTTCATCAACGGACTGATGATGTTGCTGACGGTGGTCCATCCACCAAAGGAAAGCAGCGCCTGCTGCGCTTCAGGGGCCGCCAACTGCACCCGGCGCATCTCGGGGAGCACGGCGAGGACCGCCACCAGGTGAAACACCAGGCCGATGGTGCGTACCAGCACGATCCCCTGAATCGCCCCCACCACGCCGTACCCGTTCACGGCGAGGGCGAGTGGCACGAGGGCAAAGGCAACACCGAGCGGCACCCGCAACAGCGTCACCGCCTTGAACGATCGCGCTCCCTCCAGCACCCCGCGCAGCGCCGTCATCAGGACCGTCGACGGAATCGCCAGGGCAATCCAGTGTATGGCGCGAAGTCCGTCCTGTTGGTCGTCGGGCCCGAGGTGAATGAACCCCACCAGCCAGGGCGCGCTCCACCAGAGCAGCGCCGCGGCCAGCACGCACACTGGTGTCATCAGCGCCAGCGCGCTCCACGTCAGTGCCGCAGCCTCGTGGCGCGCGCCGCGCGCCAGCGCGCGCGCCACCCCCTGCGTGACCGCGCGCGAGAGGCCCAGGTCGGCCGCACTGAACCACCCCACCAGCGACCAGGCGATGGCCAGCAGGCCGAAGCCCGTGGCGCCCAGCGATCGCGTGAGCCCGGGCACCGCCCAGAGTGCGGCCAGTGCGGGAAGGATCCAGCCGAGCGCACTCCAGAGCGATTGCCGGAGAAGGAGTGCGCCCCCGGTCACGGACGATGGACGCGGAAGACCGGACCGACGCGCGTGCTGTCGTTCGTGAACGTCGTCATTCGGACATTGGTGAACGTCGTGTCGCGGTACGGCAACGGCAGCCGGAACGTGAGGTCGCCCACGACCTCGCCATCCGCCAGCGGAGTCGGCGACATGCGGTACAGGCCAAATGTGTTGATCGGCCAGCTGAAGACCGCTTCCTGCACGGCAATGCCGCCCGTGCGGCGGAATTCTGCTGTTCCTGACGTGATCGCGGTGAAGCCGACGATGTCCTGTACCGTCCCCACGTAGAGCAGGCTCGGGCCGACGCCGAACACTCCGCCGGAGCGCACACTGTCATCGTTGGCGGCGATGAGACGCAGGCCGCTGCGCACTTCGGGGGCGCGCGGTGGCAGGTAGCGAACGGTCAGGTCGCCCACCACCGTCCCGGTGGCATTCACGGCGGCCGTCACGCCGAATCGTCCGTCCGTGCCGCTGCGGCCCACGATCGTCGTGACCAGTGGGCCGGAGGTCGGCCGGAATTCCGCGTCGATACTCGCGGCAGGAACGAGTGCACTTCGCATGAAGAAATCGTAGGCATACCGTACTTGCACACCCACGCCGAAGACGCCGGCAAGCCGCAGCGAGTCGTCCTCCACGGTCGCCATGCGAATGTTCGTGATGGTGCGCGCGGGAATTGGCGATGGCGGCCGGAGTTCGAGGTCGCCCACCACCTCGCCGCTCCCGTTGGGCGAGAGTTGCAGCGACACCAGGCCATCCACCGTCGAGACCGACGTGATGGTGTCCACGGCCACCGAAACACCGGACTTTCGCCGGAAGACGGCGGTCACCCCGGCCAGCGGCGTGTCGGGGCCGCGCCGAAAGATCCGTACCACGTACGGCAGGCCGATGCCCACCGCGTAGGTCCCCTGCACCCCGGGCACCGTGTCGCGGTGCATCACCCGCACCTGCACCCCGTCGCGGACGTACGCACGCGAGAGCCTGGGACCGGTGATCGTCAGGCGCAGCGTCATGATCCCCGTCGCGCGCGCCGGAGCTTCCAGGTAGAACTGTCCCCCCGTCGAGACCGTCGTTTTCACCCCAGCCACAGTCCCGTCGGCCCCTCCGGTGCGGTCGGCCTGCACCGAGGCACCGGTGAGGTTGATCCCGGGGCGCGCGCGCAGTTCGCCGATGAACCGCAATTCCGGATGGCTGTACCACCGTCCCAGGTCTATGCCATCGCCGCGCCGGCGCACCACGGGAAGCTTCAGGTCGTCCACGTGATAGGCCACGGCGGCGCCGGGTGCCAACACATCGGCGCTGGCGGTGACTTCCGCTGATGCATCGGCCGGCGCAGGAAGTTCCACCGCCCAGAATCCATCGCCATCACTCGTGGCGGCGGCGGTGGCGCCGGCCGCGGTGATGGTGATGCGCACGCCGGATACTGCTTCGCCCGACGGAAAAGCCACAATGCGCCCTGTGGCACGCAGGCTCGGGCCCGTTTCGCACGACACGGTCCCCGCGCACGGATCGCACGCGCCGGCAACGAAGAGCAGTCCAATCGCCAAGAGAATCGAGAATCCCCGGATCATCGCTCCAAAGATCCCCTCAGGATCGCTCCGGCGCGAGGGAGGTCGGCGCGCAGCAGGTAGCGCACCACCAGGACGAGCCGCGTTGGGTAGAACCACCCGGCAAAGATCATCCGCTGCAGCAAGCCATAGTGGCTGCGCACCAGCCGCCTGCGGTTGCGGTCTCTCAGGTGCAGCTGCCACGCGGCCGCTTCGGACTGCACCGGCGGCACCTTGTGCCTCAATCGCGCCGCGGGCACGTACCACTGTTCCCACCCATCCCGCTCGAGCCGCACACCAAGTTCGGCGTCCTCGACATACAAAAAGAAATCGGAACGAAACAACTCGGCCATCGGCGCAATCACCGACGCGCGCAACAGCAGGCAGCACCCCGACAGGAAGTCCATCCGTTCCGGTTCACGTCGCTCGGGCAGCACGTCCTGCGTCCCCTCGCCGCGGTGGCGCCCCAGCGCGCGCATGCGTGAGAACGTCCCGCCGTCTAACCAGAGTCGAGAGGGATCGTCGTGACGCACGATCTTCGGCGCAAGGGCCGCCGCGCGCCCGCGGGCCTCCCCCGCGGCGACCAGCGTGGCGAGCATGCCTCGTTCGACCACCGTGTCGTTGTTCATCACCAGCACCCAGTCGGCGTTCATCGCCAGCGCCACGCGTGCCCCTGCGTTGTTTCCACCGGCATAGCCGAGGTTCGCGCCGGTCTGCACATACCGCGCGCCGGGATACCGGGCGTGCAGCCGGTCGCCGCTGCCGTCGGCCGACGCGTTGTCCACCAGGACGACCTGCGCCAGCGGCAGGCCATCTGCCACGAGCGAGTCCACACACTCGGCGGTGTCTGTTTCGTTGTTCCAGTTGAGGATGACGGCGGCAACCCTCATGCGTCCGCCACCTCGCGGAGCAGCTGCGCCGTGGCATGTGCCGCCGCGTCCCAGGTGAAGCCGCGCGCCCGTGCCCGCCCGCGCCCTGTCGCCGTGTCGCGAACCGTCGACTGATCGAGCAGTGGCACAAGGGCGCCAATCCACGCGTCGGTGCGGTGCGCGTCCGCATAACCGATTGCCTCGCCGCCAAGGGCGTGCGCCCAGGGGAGATCGGCCGCGATCACCGGCGCACCACAGGCCATCGCCTCCACCACGGGAATTCCGAAGCCCTCCATCAATGCAGGGGCGAGAAATGCCGCACAGTTGGCGTAGAGCGCCCGCAGCACGGTGTCATCCACCCGTCCCACGTCGATGATGCGCGCGCTCACCCCCAGCGCGTCTGCACGTCTTTCCACAACCTCCCACGACGCAAACCACTCCCCCGCCACGACCAGCGTGAACGCCGGGTGCGATGCAACGAGTGCGGCCAGTACTTCCACGGCGCGCACCAGGTTCTTGTGTGGCTTCCGGTTGGCCACGCACAACAGGAACGGTGTGCGCACCTCGGCAGGCAGTGCGCTTGCGGGCCCGTCTGCCAGCTCCGCTCCTCCGTTGGGAATCACGCGTATGCGCGAGGCGAGGCTCGCGTCTCCGTCAACGAGCAGGCGGCGCGTCTCGTCCGACACCGTGATCACCCGCGCGGCCGCCCGCGTCACTCTCTGGACCACCGCACGCATCATCGTCCGCTTCACCGTCCCGGCCGTTCCCCCCTGCATCAGCGGAATGAGGTCGTGTACCGTCACCACGCTCGGCGCTGGCATGGCAACCACCGGGGCATCGAAGTGCGGAAACCACGTCACCCGGCGCCCACCGGGCAACTCTCGGCGCAGCGCCATCCACGCAACCTGCGCCCGCCAGTCGTATCGGCCATATGGGAGCGCAAGCATTCGCGCCCCTGGAACGTGACGCGCAATCCACGGCGCCAGCTCAGCCGGATCGCCCGCCAGGTGCAGCGAGTCGAACGCGCCGCCATTCATGATGCGCGGAACCAGCTCCCGCACGTAGCGTCCAATCCCGCTGCCGTGGAGCATCCTGGCGTCCACGACGAGCGCGCGCCCGATCACTCCTCCACTCCTCTCCGCAGGGCGAGCGGCGCGCTCCACAGGATCCAGCACGGCAGCAGCATCAGCGCCAACAGGAACGTGTTGGCAAAGGTCGCCTGTACCGTCACCGCCACTACGCTCGCCGCGGCGGCATAGCCCACGGCCCGCTCGTCTGCCGGGCGATCATCCTGCCACAGCCGCCGGGCCGCGCGCACCAGCGCAGCGAGCATGGCAACGAAGCAACCGAGTCCCAGCACCCCGGTGAGTGCCGCGATGAACAGCAGGCCACCGTCGAGCCCGAAGCTCGAGGCGCCCGCGGCGTTCCATCCGTAGCGCGACTGCACAAAGCCGGCCGTGTTGAAGCCGATTCCCAGCCACGGATGATCCGCAAGGAGTGTCCACGCGCGCTGCCAGGCAAGCAGGCGCTGCAGGGCCGACGCATCGATCGTCAGCTTGCCGTACGCCCCCGCGTACCGGGCCAGCAGGGGCAGCGCCGCCACCAGCACGCCGGTCGCCATCAGGCTTGCCTTGAGCACCCGCCGCGAGACGCCGCGTGCCAGCAGCAGTGTGAGCGTCGCCGCCATGAATGCGAGCATCGCGCCGCGCGAGAGCGTCATCAGCAGCGCAACGCCGAGCACGGCCCCTTCTGCCAGTGGTGCGCGCATGCCGGCAGCCAGCCGTCCACCCCACCAGCACAATCCCGTGACGATGAGGATCCCTGCGTAATTGGGGTCGAGGAATGTCGAGACCAGGCGATGCCCCTGGGGATCCCAGTCCAGGTAGACCGCCGATTCGGGGTACACCCATTGCGCAAAGCCCGGGATGAACAGCGACTGCACGATGCCGAACGCGGCGAAGCAGAGGACAATCACCCCGAACCATCGCACCAGCGTCAGCGCTTCGCGTCCGCGCAGGAACGTGCCGAGCACGAGGCCGACGCCAAGGTAGCCGGACCAGCGGGCCAGGTACGCCGCGCTGAACAACAGGTCGCGCCAGGGCAGGTCGAGCCGCATGGGGGCAGTGAACAGCCCTATGGCCGCAAGGAGCACAAAGGCGAGGCCCCATTGCATGGCCCGGTCTATCGGCCACCGGCGCTCGCGAAGCGCTTCGACCACGCCAAGCATGAGGATGAGTGCCACCGCCAGGTCGAGCGGCAGGAGCGGCGCCCCTTTTCCGACGGCCCCCCCGGTCCCCCCGGCCCCCCCGGCTGCGCCGCCAGCGAGCAACGGAATCCGCAGGAGGTTCCCTGCCAGGACGGCGAGGAGTGCCAGCCCCGAGGCGGCGGTGAGCGCTCTCACGCCTCGGACTTGCGCGCGCCCTCCGGCGCCTTTCCTGGTGCCGAAACAAGCGGTGCGAACGCCAGCGCCATGCCGGCCATCAGGCCGGCCACCGCGCCGAGTGTCCACAGCAGCCAAATCGCGGGCCAGGCCGGCTTCTTGGTTAGCTCGGCGACATCCACCTGTCGCGCCTTGCCCCCTTCGGTGATCGTCGCCAGCCGCAGCTGCAGGCGCTGGCTCTGCAGGGCCAGCGACATGGCGTTCAGCCGCTGCACGTCGCGACTGAGCTCGTAGAATTTCTCCCCGGTCACCGGTAACCCGGCGACCAGCCGGTCCACCGAGTCGGCACTCGTGCGCAGTTCGCCCCGGTTCCTGGCGAGGGCGTCGCCATAGGTGCGCGCGAGCGGCAGCAGTTGCGCCTCGATGTTGTGGATGGCGGCCGCGCGTCCCGTCACCGCCGGATCCCGCTCGGTGTGTGTCTCGAGCAGGGTCAGGCGCTCACTTTCCAGCCGCACGAGCTGCGACAGCAGGTCGTTGACCGCCGTGCTGCGCAGGAAGGCCGGAAAGGCGGCCAGCTGGCGCACGTCACGCTGTTTATCGTCACCCACGCGAGCCAGCAGCGCGCGCAGGGCTTCATGCTCCAGGGTCACCGCGCCCAGCTGCTGGCGCAGCAGCACGGATGTCTCGAGCAGGAGCTTGCCATTGACCGTTGGGTCCATGGCCCCGCTGCGCTGCTGGTAGGCACGCAGCTCTTCCAGCGCCTTCTTCAGCTGGCGTTCGAGTGAGTCGGCCTGTGCGGCCACGAACGCGTAACGCTCGGCGTTGTCTCCGCGGTCCACGCGGCGGCGCAGGGCGAGGTAGCGTGCCACCAGCACGTTGGGAATCGCCGCGGCGGTCAGCGAGTCTTCCCACCGAATGGTCACCGAGGCGATCTCGCCCCCGGCGCGCAAAATCGAGAACCGCTTCTGCAGGCGGGTCGTGGCGTCTTCGTGGTCGAGCAGCCGGATGGAGAACCGCTCTGGCGCCGACGCCGCGAGGGTCAGCGTCCCAACCGGAAGCCGCACGGTGGCGCCGGCGGTAATCGTCGTGTCTACGCCATCGCCCCGCAGGCGCCATCCGGTTCCGCTGCGCGCTCCCTCGATATCGAACCGGCGAAATGCCCCGGCCGCTTCGAACCGTGCCACCACCAGCGACGCCGGCGCGCGCGCTGGTGACTTCAGGCGCACGCCGAGTTGCAGCGAATCCGCCACCTCGCCAATCAGCCGGCGCGATCGCAACAGTTCGAGTTCGGTTTCCATCTGGCCGGCGGCCGACCGTCCCAGGATGGACGTGGCGATGCCGTCGGGCACGCCGGCTTTCTGCAGCAGGCTGCTCCCCATCTCCTCGCCGCTGCTCACGAGCACCGACGAGCGTCCTTCCCAGCGCTTCGGAAGGAACAGCAGGAGGGCCCCGGCGACGGCGAGCCCGACGATCGTCGACAGGACGATCTTGAGCGCGCCTGTCCGCAGGGCGCCAAAAAGCTGGCCCAGGTCCAGCAGGTCGTCGTCGCGGGTGGTCATCGCAGCATGATGGCAACCATGATGGACGCCACGATGCCGGTGGCAGAGACGAATGTCATGGCGTTTCTCGCGATCCACCGTTCGCGAGGCACCACCAGTTCGTCGCCCGACTGCAGTTCCATGTCGCCCGCTCCGGTCGCGCGCCAGTCGCGTATCCTGGTCTGCGTGCCGTCGCGCAGCAGCACCACTTCACTCGTTCGTCCCGTTTCCGACACCCCGCCGGCCATGGCGAGGGCGGAGCGGAGATGGACGGACAAGTCCATGTAGTAAAGATCGGGGCGGCGTACGTCCCCGAGCACGGCAATCCGGCGCTCGAAGGTCACGCCGATTCCGCCTTCGCGCCGGAAGCCAAGCAGGCGCGCGCGAACGGAATCGGTCGCCGCGCGCGCGGACAATCCGCCGACGGCCACCCGTCCGGCGAATGGAAGCTCCACGGCCAGGCGGTCATCAATGGTCACCGCCTGCCGCGAGCTTGAATCACCGGACAGGCGCACCACAAAACGGTCGCCCGGCTGTACCGGCCAGTCGGCGGCGCGCAGCTGTGCTCCAGCGCGCCCGGCAAGGATCAACATCATGAGACCGAGGGCGGCCGCCTGCCAGCGCCGGACGGAGAGTTGCCTGTTCATTAATAGGAGATGCTACCTGTTGTGAGGCCGTCCGGCAAGGCGAGATTCTCTCGATGCTACAGTGCGCACGCGCTAGCTTTGTGCGTTCCGGACCGCGAAGGAGCGTGCATGTTCCTGCTGCCGAAGCTGGTGATCAAGAGACTGCTCGGGGCACTCACCAGGGCCGTGCTCGGCCCGCGCGTGCGCGCCGTGGTGGTCGCGGCCGACGGCGGCCTGTTCGCGGTGGACCCCGAGGACTACGGCGTCGGGCGGCACCTGCGCATGACCGGCCGGTATGGGGTGGCCGAGCTGGAGCGGCTGAGGCCGCATCTGGGGCCGGACCACCGGGTCCTCGTGGTGGGAGCGCACGTCGGGACGCTGGCCATCCCCGTGGCCCGCCTGTGCAGGGAGGTGGTGGCCATCGAGGCGAATCCCGCCACGTTCGAGCTGCTGGTCGCCAACATCGCCCTGAACGCCACCGCCAATTGCCGCGCCATCAACATCGCGGCGAGTGACAAGGACGAGACCATCGAGTTCCTGCTCAGCCGGGTGAACCCGGGCGGCAGCAAGCGCCTGCCGAGGGTCCGCAAGTACATGTACGTCTACGACCGTCCCCAGGCGATTGCGGTCCACGCCGTCAGCCTCGACACCTTGCTGCAGGGCGAGACTTTCGACGTCATCGTCATGGACATCGAGGGCTCCGAGTACTTCGCCCTGCGCGGGATGCAGGATCTCCTCTCCCGGTGCCGGCTGCTGGTGGTGGAGTTCGTGCCGCATCACCTCAAGAACGTCAGCGGCAAGACCGTCGCAGAGTTCCTGTCCGTCATCACGCCGCACTTCTCCGGCGTGACCATCCCGTCACGCCATGCGGTGCTGGCGGTTTCCGGGTGTGCCGGCCCCCTGCAGGACATGTACGACCGTGGGCAGTGTGACGACGGCCTGATGTTCGAGAAAGCCTGAGCGCGCGCACCCCAAAGGCCTACTTCCTCTGGCGACCTCACGCTCCATTGGCGTAAGTTGATCGTTCAATGCCTACACCCCGCCCCAGCCGTCCCGCGGCCACGCCGTCGCTTCCCACCACCCGGCGCCGCACGGCTGCATACGACCAGCAGTTCACGCCCGAGACCCGCGTGGTGGTGATTGGGCAAGCCGAGGACATCCACCGGGCGCTGACGCACCCTGCGGTGGAGGCCGGGCGGTTTGTGGTGGTCGAGGCGCACGCCCTGGACGTGGAAGTGGGGCTGGCCGACCAGGCGCGCCGCGGCATCGAGCAGCGGCTGGAGACCTTTGGCGCCGACGCCCTGCTCTTTGCCGGCCCCGTAGGGCCCTCCGCGTCCGCGTGGGCCGCCGACGTGGCCATGGCGCACGACGTGCCGCTGTGGGCCGTGATGCCCACCGAGATCGGTGCTACTGCCGATCCGCGGGTCGTCTGGCCCGGCAACGAGCCGCTGCTGCAGCTGGCCGGCTACAAGCGGTCGCGCGTGGCGCTGGCCGCCAAGCGCGGGGTCGACATCACCGGGGCGCTGGTTGGGCTGGTGGCCTCTGCTCCGCTGATGCTGGCGCTGGCCGCGCTGATCCGGCTGGAGAGCAAGGGATGGCCGCTGTTTCTGCACACGCGGGTAACGCGCGACGGGCACCGCTTTGGGTGCCTGAAGCTGCGCACCATGCAGGCCGACGCCGAGGAGCAGTTGGAGCGCGACGAGGTGCTGTTCGACAGTTACGTGCGCAACAACTACAAGATCCCCGAGGACCAGGATCCGCGGGTGACGCGCCTGGGGCGGTTCTTGCGGCGCACGTCGCTGGACGAGGTGCCGCAGTTCTGGAATGTGCTGGTGGGGGAGATGTCGCTCATTGGCCCGCGCCCGTTGGTACCCAGCGAACTCGAGCACTACACCGGCGCGCGGCAGCGGCTGCTGCTTTCCATGCGGCCTGGACTCACCGGCGCCTGGGCGGTGAGTGGGCGGCACGCGGTGGGGTATCCTGAGCGCTGCGAACTCGAGTTGGGGTACGTGCGGCGGTGGTCGCTGCGGGGCGACCTGCGCGTACTGCTGCGCACCATTCGCGCGCTCGCTTCGTACTGAGCGCTCCTCAGGACATCCGGGGTACGCGCTACTGCGCGAGGGCTTGTCGCCGAGCCTTGAACGCGTGGGTGAGCTCGATGATGCTGGCTTCGGGAACATGCGCCCGTTTGGCGTGAGCTGGCCACCGGTCGACGCACGCCTCAACCTCCGAGCGGATCTCGCGCACGCGTGCACCCCTGACGCTATGGCGTGCGGTGAGAGCCTCTACCGTCGCCCAGGTTGTCTCGCCCTCACGCCCACTGACGCTCATTCCTCGTTCGCCGTGACGTGCGGGTGCGAAGGTCAGGTCGTAGGCGGGCGCGAGCTGCCATCCCTCGGCGGGATCGAGGAGGAACGCGACGTTCTTGAGGTGGTCGTCGTCGTTGAGCACGGCCAGGTTGAAGCAGAGTCGACGCAGCACTTCCTCGAGGGCGCGCATGTCGCCCGTCAGGGCACGCGTGAGCCGGAGGAGCTCGTCGTAGTCGCCGTCGTCACCCGCCTCGCGACCCAACAATCCGCCGAGCGTGTGTACGTGCCTTCGCCCACCGGCACGCGTGCGATCGAAGCGCTCTGCCGCAAAGTGCCACCGACCGTCAGCAGTCGGGAAGAGTCTCGTTGGGGGAATGTCGATGCCCACATCGTGCGCCATGCGCGCGTACGCCTGCTCAATCTGGCCGCAGTCCGTCCGGAGCCCGAGCCCGTCGCGCCTTGGCGTGAACTTCAGGAGGTACGCCGTGTAGCCCGGTGGTGCGTCGCCGCCGGAAACGAGGGACGCCCCGTCTGGACTTGTCGCGACCAGCACCTTCGGTTGAGCGCCGCCCGCGGTTCCCGCCGCTCGCTCGAGTGCGTCAATCGCGGAGGCTGGAACCACACCGTCGCATGCTGTCCTGTCGGTTCGCAGGTCGGCATCCACCTTGCCCTCATACACCAACTCCGCTTGAGCAGCGAGGCTGTCCAACGACGCGGCGCGCGCGGCTTCGGCTGGCCATTCGGTCGCCGGACGGAAGGTGAGCGCTCCCATTGTCCGACTTCCCAGGTAGGCGAGCCGGTCGAGCGAGCCCGCGCGCTGCGCTTCGATGTCGTGCCGGCGTAGCGCGATGTCGAGAACTCGCATGCCCCACCGATCTGGAAGAGAGTCTGCAAACAGGCCGTGAAGGCCGTGGAGCCTCCGCCGGTCGGGTGCCGGCACGACGGCGCTGCCGATCTTGATCGGAAGCTGTATGGGAGACAGCTCCTTGCCAGTCTCGATCCACCCGGCATCGTACTGAAAGTGAACCGTACCGCGCCGGTCGCTGGCCAATCCGCCGACCTTCACCGCCTCACCATCGTCCTGGTAGTAGACATCCAGGCGAGTGATTGGCTTCCAGGAGCGTCGGTCTGCCATCAGCGGTCCTCACGCTTTGGGCTGAGGCGCTTGGGCGGCGTGCGTACACCCCGGCGTCGGACCGGCCTGACAGGGTCCAGTTCGTCCAGCGATTTGGCGACACGCGGGCGAAAGAGATCATCCCATTCGGTCGTCCGGCCCATGACGCTGGCGATGGACAGGAGCCGCTCAAGGCTGATCTGGCCCGTTCGCTCAAACAGGCGGTAGGTCGGTAGGGGGATACCCGAGCGCTCCGCAAGCCGCGCCTGCGTCCACCGGCGACCCAGGCGGTCCTCCCGGATGCGCTCGGCTATCCTGATGGCGATTTCTTTCGGCGTATATAACGTAAGTGACATTATTTTATCCCTTACCTTGGACCTAGGCAGTTAACAGATAATCTATTGTCACTTACCAACAGTACGCAATAGGTAACATGGGTACGCTCGTCAGGTGGGGGAGTTTGACCCGGCCACGGGTGGGGGAGTTTGGGTGGCCGCCGGGGTTGCGCACGGCATCCCGTTGTGGTCGGTGATGCCCACCGAGGTGGGCGCGCACGCTGATCCGCGGGTGGTCTGGCAGGGAGAAGAACCGCTGCTTCAGTTGGCCGGGTACCGAAGGTCGTCGGTGGCACTGGCCGTGAAGCGCGGTATGGACATCACGGGTGCGCTGACCGGCATCGTGTTGACCGCCCCGGTGATGCTACTGATGGCCGCACTGATTCGGCTGGAGAGCAGGGGATGGCCGTTGTTCTTGCACACGCGTGTGACGCGCGACGGGCATCGCCTTGGCTGCCTGAAGCTGCGCACCATGAATGCCGACGCCGAGGCGCAGCTGGAAGCCGACGACGCGTTGTACGACAGTTACGTGCGCAACAACTACAAGATCCCCGAGGATCAGGATCCGCGGGTGACGCGCCTGGGGCGCTTCTTGCGGCGCACCTCGCTGGACGAAGTGCCGCAATTCTGGAATGTGCTGGTGGGCGAGATGTCGCTCATCGGGCCGCGCCCGTTGGTACCCAGCGAACTCGAGCACTACACCGGCGCGCGGCAGCGGCTGCTGCTCTCAATGCGGCCGGGGCTTACCGGTGCCTGGGCGGTGAGTGGGCGGCATGCGGTGGGGTATCCCGAACGCTGCGAACTCGAGTTGGGGTATGTGCGGCGGTGGTCGCTGCGGGGGGATTTGCGGGTGCTGGTGCTTACCATTCGGGCGCTCGCTTCGTATTAGCTCGGCGAGTTCGCCGCAGCTTCGATGGCAGACGCTCGCCCCCGAGTGGAGTTCCGACGAGGACGAGACAGCGTATGCCGGCCTTTAGCCCCGGCGACATCGTGATCGTGCCGTTCCCCGTTACCGACCTCCTCGCGGTCAGGCGTCGGGCGAGCTGCGGTGGCCGCCGGGGCTGCGACTATCGCGCGGTCAGGTCGGCGCTGGAAAACCCGAGCACGTCGCCGGCGATGAGTGCGGCCACGCCACTCGACCAGGTATCGGTACCCG
The DNA here is from genome assembly GCA_947504615.1 of Gemmatimonadota bacterium. Lineage (GTDB taxonomy): Bacteria > Gemmatimonadota > Gemmatimonadetes > Gemmatimonadales > Gemmatimonadaceae > PNKL01. The sequence goes on from CANNKR010000005.1 coordinate 28,398, forward strand.
AGAACAGCGCGTAGTGCACACGACGCACGGGCTGACTCGAGGGCAGGTCGGCCACGAGCAGTGGCGCGCGCGCGCGCAGCGTGTCGAGGTCTGCCTCATCGACCCTGCCCCACTTGCATTCGCCAACCAGGATATCTCCGTCCACTCCCACGGCGGCGACGTCGAGTTCGTTCCGGGAGTTCGCGTCCCACCACGCTCCCAGTCGGCTCGGCCTGAATGGGAACCTGGCCGTGCGGCCTGCCCACGAGCGGCAGATGTCCTCGAAGGGGGCTCCCATGTAGTCGTCGAGCCGAGGAGCAATGCGCTCGTGCCACAGTTGCTCCGGCGCTCCGACGCTCACTTCGCCGGTGGCGAGGAGGGGCGCCACGAACCGGTGCCAGAAGGCGACGTACGGATCGGTGATGCGATACCGCGTGCGCTTGGAGCGCTGCGGGCTGGCCTCGGTGATGGGGACCATGCGAGAGACGACCTGCATTTCTTCGAGCCACCGCATGGGCCGGGAGATCGAACCACTGCGCTTGCCAAGCCGGTTCGTGATCTTGCTCCAGGTGTGATCGCCGTTCGCGATGGCCTGGATGATCGAGTAGTGGATGTCCGCGTCGCCGAGAAAGGCGTCCAGCATGTGCTGCGCCTCGTCGAACAGACGTCCGGCCGGGGTCAGCATCTGCCGCATGACGTTGGCGGCGAGTCCCCGATGGGGGTCGAGCAGTGCGAGATGACCCGGCAAGCCACCGAAAATACTGCTGGCGACGAGCTGATCGCGCGCGGAGTACGCCGGCACGAAGGCGCCGGTGTATTCGTGCGTAAATGGCGGGAACACGAGCCGGCCGGTTCGGCGACCGTAGAGCGGCTGATCGGCGTGCTCCAGTCGCTGCATCGCCGTGATGTGAGAGCCGCTGAGCACGAGCTTCAGGCGCGTCCCGGGCGAGTGGTGGTCCCAGGCCGCCTGGATGATCGACGGAAGTGTCGGCGCGGCTGCCGCCAGATAGGGGAACTCGTCGAGCACGAGCAGGAGCGGCGCGCCGGCCGCACGGTCGGTGAGGTACTGAAAGAGGCTCTCCCAATCGGGGAGCGCGACCCCCCGCAGGAGCGCCGCATCGTCAAAATGCGTCCCGATAATCCGGCTGAGCGCCGCGAGTTGCTTGGTCTCCGTACGGTTGGTGGCCTGATAGTAGATCCCGCCGACGGACTGGGAGAATCGAGTCAGGACCCAGCTTTTCCCTGCCCGTCGACGCCCCACACCGAAGATGAGATCTGGGGTGTGCCGGTTCCAGATTTCGACGAGGTCGTGCCACTGCGCGTCCCGGTCTATGATGTCCGTGGGCTTCTGGTTGTGCGGCTCGGTTACATCCTCGAGTTGCCATTTGTATTTGTTGCATCATTACAACTTGCAGTATTACAACATCTGTGCGTTATCGGCACGACGAAACGCCAAGCGGAACGCTCGCCGGCGTGGCGCCGCCCTCCTGAGCCGGTGGCCAGGTGGGGGAGTTTGACCCGGCCACGGGTGGGGGATTTTCAGGTGGCCGCCGGGGGGTGCTCTTGATCACGGGGCCGACCGGGACGGGCAAGAGGTGGCTGGCGTGAGCCCTCGGCCACAGTGCGTGCCGTCACGGGTACACCGTCTGCTATCTCCGCTTGCCGCGCCTCCTGCCCGAACTGGGGATCGCGCGCAGCGACGGCACGAACGGCAAGGTGCTCGCGCAGCTCGGCAAGACGGATTTGCTCACCCTGGATGACTGGGGGCTGGCCCCCATCGGGGACCGCGAACGGCGCGATCTCCTGGAGATGATCGAGGATCGGACGGGGCGCCGCGCCACGCTCCTCACCAGCCAAGTCCCCGTCGAGCACTGGCACGAATGCGTCGGCGATGCCACCTTCGGCGACGCGATCCTGGATCGGCTGGTCCATCATGCTCACCGCATCACGCTCACCGGAGGATCTCTCAGAAATCTCGGCGGCACGACCGCCGAGGCCACGCCCACCACCGAGAAGCACTAACCGATCCCGTATCCCTCAGCACACCGATTCCATCACGCGTGACGTCGCTGGCCGAAATGGCCCGGACGCGCTGGCCGCATTCGACCGGAATGCGTGCCGAATTGAACCGGAACAGGTGACCGGTTATGCCGGAATCCGCACCGAGCTGGCGCAGCGCTTTGATGTCCATCCCCACCAGATGAGACTTACCCGCTCGCTCGCGAGCGTCAACGCATCAAGTTGCGGATCGCTCCCTCTGATTATGACTACCTCCTTTCAGATATCTTCTTAGCAGGAACACCGCCCACTATCGAATAGGGTTCGGCGTCCTTGACTACAACAGCCCCAGCTGCTACAACAGAGCCTTTTCCCAGACGCACATTTCTTAGAATTACGGCATTGGCCCCGATCCAAACATCATCTTCCATTTCGATCACGCCTCCGACATGGGGTTGTTCACTTATCAGAGTGGCGCGAGAAAGACCGTGGTCTGCAGCCCGTAGAACAACATTCTGGCCTATGAGGACGTTATCCCCGATGTGGATCCTTCCTCCAGAAGAGCCAATCACCACATGGTGTTTAGACTCAGGTTATTCCCAATCTTGATTTCACCACCATCGTGCCCATATAGGTAAGCAGCTCCTGTTGAGCTAAAGTTGTCCTCAATCGTAATATTGTCGCCGCCACAAATGGTCAACGGAAATGCTGGTCTAAAATGCTCGCCACATGCAGCCAAAGAGGACTTAAGCATGATACTGTAAACGCGTCGTATGATTGACATACTGCCTTGCCGCCAGATACCAAAGATGCGATGCATTGTGACTCCATATTGTTCACGCAAATAGGATAAGACGATGAGGTTCACAGGACCTATTTGGTTCGATTAGGTAGCTTCCGTATTAGGGGTAGGGGTCGATTGTACTACTTCGGCGACGACATCCACATCGATCTACGCAAGATCAAGCACGTTGAGAAGAATGCGCAGCAAACATCGCTCGCTCGTCAGCGAACTGGCGAACGCACCACGTCCGCGGAACCAAGTTGAATCTATGCTGCTGATCAAGAACAAACCTCTCCGCATGTTCTGCGGCCTTGCGGAAACGTTCAATCTGCTCTCGCTCAAGCTGTGGATGGAGAACCCGGAGCGGGCGCGTGCATTCCCCGGAAAGGTGTTCCGAAATTACATGAGCCTTGCAGGCCGCGACAAATGGGTCTGCCGTGAACTCCACGAAATCTTCCCCGAGTGGAATGACAACCGCATCGTGCTGGAGCACATACCGGGCGCTGGCATCTACACTCCGATTGACGAACTCGCCTACCTAGTGGTATGATGCAGAAGTTGCTTGCATAATAGTCCTGGCGGTGGTATGGTTCATACCATGCCACTGCCTATACGAATCATTCGGCTGCAGCGCGGGGATCGTCAGGAGCTGGAGGAGTGGGTGCGGGGCCGGACCACCCCGCAGCG
>CANNKR010000006.1 GCA_947504615.1 Gemmatimonadota bacterium
GCAGCCGACCCTGGGCGCCGACGCGCGGCAGCGCGCCGCCCGCGCCCGCGCTGCTGCGGCCACCGTCGAGGAGTTGGCGAACGGGCCGCGCGCGGAAGAACTGCAGCGTGCGCGGGCTGAACGCGATGCGGTGGATTCGGACGCGGCGCGCCTGGCGCGCGAGGCGGAACGGCTGCGGCCACTCGCGGCGTCCGGGGTCGTCAGCCAGCAGCAACTGGACGCCGCGCAGACTGCGGCCCGCAGCGCGGCGGCCCGTCTGGAGGCGTCGCGCGCCCAACTGCAGCTGCTCGAGCGCGGGACGCGCGCCGAACGACTGCGCGCGGCGCGCGCCGACGCCGAGGGGGCGACGGCGTCGGAGCAGATGGTGGCGGCCACGGCCGGGGACCTAGTGCTCCGCGCACCTATCGACGGCATGGTGGTGACGCGCGCCATCGAACCGGGTGAAGTCGTGACTGCCGGTCAGGCGGCGCTCGTGGTGGCCGACACGCGTCGGGCGTGGGTACGTGTGTTTGTATCGGAGGCTGTACTGCCGCGCCTGCAGGTCGGGCAGAAGGTGCATGGAGTACTGGACGCCTACCCTGAGCGGGATTTCGGCGGGAGTGTCGCGAGCATTCGGCCGAACGCGGAGTTCACGCCGCGCGTGGCGCTGACGGAACGCGAGCGCGCCGACCTGTTGTTCGGCGTGAAGGTGGAGTTTGCCGACACCACGCGGTTCCTGAAGGCGGGGCTGCCCATCACGGTGCACATCGAGGCGCCGGTTCCGGCCAAGGCTCCGTGACGGGACCGTCTCCCGCTCCGCAGGCCGCGGTTGAGACGGTCGGCTTGCGCAAGACGTTCGGCTCGCTGGTGGCGGTGGACCGTCTTGACCTCTCCATCCCGCGGGGGCAGGTCTTTGGGCTGCTGGGGCCCAATGGATCGGGGAAGACGACGACCATCCGGATGCTCTGCGGCCTGATGCAGCCGACCGACGGCACGGCGAGGGTGGTGGGGCTCGACGTGCACACGGACGCGGAGTTGATCCGTACGCGCATTGGCTACATGAGCCAGCGGTACGGTTTATACGATGACCTGACGGTGGGAGAGAACCTGCGCTTCTACGCGACCGTGTACGGGTTGCATGGCGCCGAGCGAACGCAGCGGCTGACTGAACATCTCGAAGAGTTGGGGTTCACCGAGCGGATGGGGCAGATGGCGGGGACGCTGAGTGGCGGGTGGAAGCAGCGGCTCGCGCTGGCCTGTGCGACGGCGCACCGCCCGGAAATGCTATTCCTCGATGAACCGACGGCGGGGGTGGACCCGGCGGCTCGGCGCACCTTCTGGCAGATCATCTATCGGCTGGCCGAGCGCGGCACGACGATCCTGGTGACAACGCACTACATGGACGAAGCCGAGCGGTGTCAGCGGCTGGCGTTTCTGTCGCGTGGACACTTGATTGCGCTGGGAACGCCGACCGAGGTGACGCAGCAGTTTGGGCAGGCGAACATCGAGGATGTGTTCATCGAACTGCAGCGGCGTGACGAAGGGGTGCGGGCATGACGCGGATGCAGCGCCTGCGAGAGTCGCGGTTCTGGCCGATGCTCTGGAAGGAATTCATCCAGATGCGGCGCGATCGCCTGACGCTGGTCATGGTGACGGTGGTGCCAGCGGTGCAGCTGTTGCTGTTCGGCTACGCGATCCAGACCGACGTGCGGCATCAACCGATGGTCGTGCTCGATGAATCGCGCACGGTGGAGAGCCGCGCGCTGACGGCGGCGATCACCAACACCGGGACCTTCGACTACGCGGGGGAGGTGCACAGCCGGCGCGAGATCCAGCTGGCCATCCGGACCGGACAGGCCCGGGCTGCGCTGGTGATCCCGCCGGACTACGAGCGACTGATCAAGCGCGGCGAGACGGCGCGTGCACAGATGATCGTGGACGCCGCGGATCCGTCCTCGTCGCAGGCGGCGATGAGTGGCGCCCAGCTGGCGGCGGCGTCGCGCGCGCAGGCGATCATCGCCGAGCGTGGCCGGATCAGGCTGCCGCTGGAGATGACGGTGCGGCCGTGGTACAATCCTGCGGGGCGGAGCGCGGTGTTCATCGTACCCGGTATCGTCGGTGTGTTGCTGACCGTGACGATGACGATCATCACAAGCGGGGCAATCGTGCGCGAGCGCGAGCGCGGCACGCTGGAGCAGTTGATCGTGACGCCGATCGGCAAGACCAGCCTGATGCTGGGCAAGCTGGTGCCGTTCGTACTCGTCGGCTACCTGCAGATGACGGTGGTGCTGGTGCTGGCGTGGGCCATTTTCGATGTGCCGCTGGTGGGGAGCATTCCGCTGCTGTATGCGCTGGCCAGCACGTTCATTGCGGCGAGCCTGGGGGTGGGACTGCTCGTCTCGACGATCGCGCGCAATCAGGCGCAGGCGATGCAGATGAGCTTCTTCTTCATGCTGCCGAACATCCTGCTGTCGGGGTACATGTTCCCTCGCGAGGCGATGCCCGACGTGGCGCGCTGGGTGGGGCTGGTGCTGCCGCTGACGTACTTCCTGAAGGTGCTGCGCGGCATCCTGCTGAAGGGTTCGGGGCTGGCCGAGTTGTGGCGCGAGGTCTCGGCGCTGGCCATCATGGCAACGGTGCTGGTGAGCGTGAGCGTGCGCCGGTTTCACAAGACGATCGAGTGAGGGAGTCGATGCCCTCTCAAGAACTGCAGGCGCGTTCAGCCCGGCACTCGTGCCACGAGTAGCAGGGAACTGCCGACCCACGGCGCGTGCCTGCCCAGCACGGCCTGTTCCATCCGGCACGTGAGCTCCAGCGCCGCATTGATCGGCGCGCTCGGCACGCCCGGAGTACGGGGATGCGGGCGGAGTACTTTCTCCAAGGCGTGCACGGCGAGCTTGGCGCCGGCGAGCAGCACGAAGAAATAGCGCGCATGCACGACCTCAAGGTCGTGCGATGCCACGAGTGACGCGAGTTCATCGCGCCGAAAGCGAGTGACATGCTCGTTGAGGTCGTCGTGCGCGGTCCACAGCGCCCGAAAGGCCGGCACGGTGGCGATGAACCATCCCCCCGGTGCCACGACTCGCCGGATATGCTCCATGAACGCGTGCGGATCGGCGAGGTGCTCAATGACGTCGAGCGCGAGCACCAGGCCAAATGGCTGCTCCGGCTGGTACGACGCGTCGAGCACGCCGGCGTGGATGCGGTGTCGCCACGGTCCGTCGGGCGAGAGCGCATCGGCTGACGGCTCGATGCCGAACGGGTCGCCGAAACGCTGGAGTGCGGGCAGAAACAGACCGTCGCCGCAGCCGACGTCGAGGATGCGCCCGAATCCGCCGGCAGGCGCCAGACGCTCGATCTCGCGTGTCAGCAGCGCTTCGCGGGCTCTCCACCACCAGTGGCGTTCGTACAGCTCGCGATAGGCGCCCAGATACCCGGCGTCCATCAGCGCGGATGACGCCTGCCGCGCGCGTCCGTGATGGAGTCGATCACATAAATGGGACGCCGCTTGACCTCGGCGTAGATGCGTCCAACGTACTCGCCGATGATCCAGATGGCGATGAGCACGACCCCGGCAAGGAAGGTGCCTGCGACGAAGAGCGCCGTGAAGCCCTGAGGCGACTGGCCGAGTACGATCCGCGCATACACGGCATAGGCGCTGAAGAGCAGTGCCCCGAGGAAGGCCGCAAACCCGATGGCGGCGCTGATGCGGAGCGGGATGATGGAGAAGGAGAAGGCACCGTCGAGTGCCAGCGAAATAAGCTTGGCAAAGGAGTACTTGGTTTCGCCCGCGGCGCGTGCCGCGCGCGGCACCTCGACGGTCGTTTGCCGGAACCCGACCCAACTGCGCAGGCCGCGCAGGTAGCGTTCGCGCTCTGGGAGCGCCGTCAGCGCATCGACGACGCGCCGCGACATAAGTGCGAAGTCGCCGGCGTCGACGCCGATCGGCACTTCGGACATCTTCGCGATCAGCCGATACGCCAAATGGTAGGCGGCGCGCTTCCATGCAGACTCCTTGCGACCGACGCGGCGGACCACGACCACGTCGAATCCTTCGTCGAGGCGTTCCAGCAGGGTGGGGAGCACCTCGGGGGTGTCCTGGAGATCGGCGTCCATCGTCAGGATGGCGTCTCCGCTGACGTGATCGAGTGCAGCGGACAGCGCAGCCTGATGCCCGAAGTTTCGCGAGAACTGAACGACTGTGAACCGTGGATCAGTGGCGGCTGCCTGCTCGAGCAAGGCTTGTGATTGGTCGCGGCTGCCGTCGTTGACGAAGACGACCTCGTGCGGGCCGCCCGGGATGGAGTCGAGGACCCGGGTGACGCGGGCGATGAGCTCGGGCAGGACGTCCTGCTCGTTGAAAACGGGAATGGCGAGGCTGACGCGGCGACTCGGCGTCATCGTGACCGTCCTGCGCAATAGACCATGTGCCAGAGCGGGATGCTCGGGACGCCCAGCGGGTACTGCTCCAGCGTGTCAATCTGCAGGGAACGTTCGAAGAGCGCCTGCCATTGGGCAATCGGGCGGGCGTACCGGCCGCGATCGAGGCGTGCCATCATGCGGGCGGCGCTCCAGTGCGGAGGTAGGACGAGGTCGAGGATGTGAATGGACCCGCCCGGGGCGAGGAAGCGTCCCAGTCGTCCGAGCAGGCCGTTCACGGCAACGTCGTCGAGATGATGCATCAACGAGTTCAGCAGGACGCAGTCGAACTGTTCCGCCGGCAGCACGGAGGGGTCAGTGACGTCGCCGACGAGAAAACGTCCCGGAAAGCGGCGTTGCGCATTGGCGATGTAGTCGGGGTTGATGTCGACCCCGGTGTACTGGAGGTCGCGAAAGTGCGCTGCGTTGGTGCCGGGGCCGCATCCGACGTCCAGAACGCGCATGGTGGCGTGCTGGTGCAGTCGGCGCAGGAACGGCGCGAGCTTCCGCTCGTGGAAGGGCGCCTGGAGCGTGCGGTAGACGAGCGGGTGCTCGAAGGCGGTGTCGGCGAGGCGGCGGAGCATGGGTGGATGCGAGATACGGTGAATCCGATCAGCTGCTGCACAGCCATGGGATCGCGCGGCGCGCGGTGATCGTGCTTCACTAACCGAAGCTACGGATGCGATCGTGGAAAGAGCAGCGCCGAAACAACGCATGGGCCCCGAGCGTGGTCGCGCGCCTCACAATTTATGGTGGAGTTCCAGAAGTGCACAACTTGCGAAGCAAGGCGCTTAGCGATCCACCACCAATTGCAGGGTGCTGCTCGCTTCAGTACCACCGCCCGAGTGGCCTGCGCCGAGATGGCCTACATTAAGATTGCCACCCGAGCTGAAACGGCGGAGATCGCTAGGCCCGGTCATGGGGCTGTCTGTTGAGTTTGCACCGTGAGTTCGGCCATGTCCGTGAAGGAACCGCCCACCCTGAGGAGCGGGAATACCCAGGCTGTTCGAGGCAGCCCCAACTCGTCATCTGCACACCGACGGTATTCGCGCATAGGTCGCGATCCCCGGAATAGGCTAGCGGGGCGGGCGGCCAATCAGGCATAATTTGATAGGGAATTGGTCGTGGCAGAGATGCTGTCCCGTTTGCACGGAAGCTGCCCCGATTGGCCCTCCGCACTGGCGTAACCCCAACGCATTTGCGTCGCCTATCTTGTTGGTCCGACTCACAGGATCACCGAGAAGCATAACCGACGCGCTACTTCGACCCTCGGCCATATTCATGTCACTAGGTATCGCCGTCGCGGTTCGTGGCCTCTCGAAGTCGTATATGATCGCGCGTGACGAGGAGAAACACTACACCTTGGCTGAGGCGTTCGCCGCGCGTCTTAAGAATCCGCTGAATCAACGCGAACGCGAGATATTCTGGGCGTTGAATGACGTCTCATTTGATGTCTACGAAGGTGAGGTAGTCGGCATTATCGGGCGCAACGGGGCCGGCAAGAGCACATTGCTGAAAATCCTCAGTCGCATCACCGAACCGACATCGGGTACGGTTGAACTCTATGGTCGCGTCAGTAGCCTGTTGGAAGTCGGGACTGGCTTCCATCCCGAGCTAACGGGCAGGGAGAACATCTTTCTCAACGGCGCGATTCTTGGCATGCGAAAGGCTGAGATTCGTCGACAGTTCGACGCGATCGTGGACTTTTCAGGCGTTGAGCAGTTCATCGATACGCCCGTCAAGCGCTATTCGTCGGGTATGTACGTCAGGTTGGCGTTCGCGGTCGCGGCGCATCTCAGTCCAGAAATCCTGATCGTCGATGAGGTGCTTGCCGTTGGAGATGCAGAGTTCCAAAGAAAATGCCTTGGAAAAATGCACGACGTCGCAACACAGGAAGGGCGAACGGTCCTATTTGTGAGTCACAACATGCCCGCAGTTGAGAATCTGTGCGGCCGGGTCATTGTCATGGATCGCGGAAGCGCAGCACAGCCGGCGGAGACCCGCATCGCTATTCGCCACTATCTCGAGGATATCGTGGGTTCGGCTGTTCTGGCAACGCCGCTGACCCAGCGGACGGATCGCACCGGCAGCGGAGCGGTGAGGCTAACCGGAAGTCACATGGAAGATGCTGGTGGGCAGCGCATTTCGCGCATCATCAGCGGCATGGACGTCACGTTTGTCCTGGGGTATGCGTGCCGGCCGGGCGACCAGCTGTCGAAGGTGGATGTCGGCATCTCGGTCCAGACCAACGCCGATCAGGTGCTCTTCGTCCTCTACAGTGGTTATACCGGAAGGTTGTTCGGGCCGATCAGCGGCTCGGGTGAGTTTCGGTGCACCATTTCCCAGTTCCCGATGGCGCCAGGCAGCTATCGGCTTGGGGCTCGAGTTATGGTTGCCGGCGAAGAGGCGGATTGGCCCCGTGACGGGGTGTGTGAACTCGAGGTGGTGGCAGGCGACTTCTACGGTACGGGAAGCCAGGGATACGAAGGGACGTCGCCGTTCATGATCACCGGCGACTGGAGTGGCGCATGACGCTTCGATCCCTGGCGCGGCGCCTTCGCCGCTGGATCTTCCGCGTCCCTGCGACACCCGGCGACGACTACTATCGCGTCTCGTTTTCCCAGGAGGGCGAAGACCTGTTGTTGCTGTCGTTCTTCGATTGGAAGAAGTCCGGATTCTATGTCGACGTCGGCGCCCATCATCCGCGGAAATACTCCAACACGCAGGCCCTGTATAGCAGGGGCTGGAGTGGGATCAACATTGATGCGATGCCGGGCAGCATGAAGCCATTCCAAGAGTCGCGACCGCGCGACGTGAACTTGGAAGTGGCGATCTCGGACGCGCAGCGCGTGCTCACGTTCTATGAGTTCAATGAGCCCGCCATGAGCGGATTCGATCCCGATACCGTCCGAATTCGGGACGGGTTCGTCCCGGCAGGCGTGTCGTCGGACAGGATGTTCCGGGTGGTCTCTGAGCGACTGATCACGACGGTTACGCTGGCCGACGTCCTGGATGCGCACCTGCCGGCTGGTCGCGAGATAGACTTCATGAACGTGGACGTGGAAGGTCTGGACTACGAGGTCCTAGCGTCGAATGACTGGGACAAGTACCGACCGATAGTCGTCTTGGCTGAAGACCCCTCCGTGGTGTCGCTTGACGACTTGGCCTCATCTCGCATGGTGCAGTTTCTACGGGATCGCGGCTATGTGCCGCTTTGCAAGACCAGGCTGACGCTATTCTTTGTGCGTCAAGACCGTCTTGCTAACACTCCCCTCGGACCTAATCTGGTGCAGGTGGGCGCTCCGCCGCCTGTTGGCGAGCAGGGAGCAGATTTCCGGCCAACTCTGTGATGGTGTCGATCGTCATCTGCACTCGAAACCGTTGCGCGGCGCTCGCGCTAACGCTGCAAGCGCTCCAGGATGTTGAACTGCCGCCGAACAGGACAGCCGAAATCGTGCTCGTCGACAACGGATCGACTGACGGGACGGCGGCACTGATTCGCGCGTTCCACTGGTCCAAGGGGCTGGTGCGAATGGTCGCCGAGCCGCGGCGGGGTAAGGGCTATGCGTACAATAGCGGACTCGCTATTGCGAACGGACAGGTCTTGCTCTTGACCGATGACGATGTACGGCCGCCCCGTGGTTGGATTTCGACGATGTGCGAGCCAATCTGGTCCGGCAGGGCTGAGATGGTCGCTGGGGGCGTGAAGTTCGCTTCTCATCTGGTACGGGATTGGATGACTCCGCGATTGAATTCACTCCTTTCGTCCACTGAACAGCTCGATGCCAGCAATCCCGCCTGGGTGGTCGCGGCGAACCTTGCATTCTCACGTGAAGTGCTCGGGCGAGTGCCAGCTTTTGATCCAGAGCTTGGACCCGGAGCGCTGGGTTTTGAAGACGAAGTCCTGTTTTCGTGGCAAGTACGCGAAGCTGGCTTCAGTGTGATCGGCGTGCTCGACAGTCCAGTGGAGCACTGGTTCGATCCTGAGCGCCTGAGTAGGGCATCGCTGGTCGGCTATATGCAAGGGCACGGACGATCGAAGGCCTATATTGATCATCATTGGCGCCATCAGGACGTACACTATCCGCGGCTTGCCTGGTGCCGAGCGATGGTTCGCTGGATCACGTTTCACATTGAGCATCCCGCCGAATGGCGGCGACAGGAAGGCATTTCGGAACGTGAAGCTGAGTTGCTTTTGGCTCTCGCATATTTTGAACAGCAGTTGATCGAACGGCATCGGCCGAGGAATTACGCACGTCACGGCCTTGTCAAGGAATCGAACGCGTAACTCCGCTTGGCCGATGCGGCGTTCAATATCAGCACGGAGACTCGCCAACAGATGGCACCGCACCCGCATCGCGCGACAATCGACCCGGTCCCGGATGGCGTCTATCGCCCCCTCTGGTCCGTCATGATTCCGACGTACAACTGCGCCAGCTACCTGTCCATGACGCTGGAAAGCGTGCTGGCACAGGATCCGGGCCCGGAGATCATGCAGATCGAGGTCGTGGATGACTGCTCCACGAAGGACGATCCGGCGGAGGTCGTGCGGTCCGTCGGCCGCGGACGTGTGGGGTTCTACCGGCAGCCGCAGAACCGGGGTCATGTGCGGAACTTCGAGACCTGCCTCAAGCGCAGCCACGGCAGACTCATCCATCAGTTGCACGGCGACGACTACGTGCAGCACGGTTTCTACGAGAGGATCGGATCAGCGTTTGAGGCCCGTCCTGATATTGGGCTTGCAACGTGCCGCCACATGTACGCAACGGCGGACGGACACTGGTTTGGGGTATCGTCCTTGCGCCAAGGGAGCAGTGGAATCTGGGAAAACGCCTTGGAAGAGTTGATACTGTGGGGCGACATCCAGACGCCATCCGTCGTGGTACGACGGGAGTGTTATGAGGCGCTTGGTGGTTTCGACGAACGGCTACTGTGCACGGAGGACTACGAAATGTGGGCTCGCATCGCTTCCCATTTCGCTGTCTGGTACGAGACGGAATGTCTCGCTGTGTATCGCTTCCACTCGGGTTCAAACTCGGCCCGCGATGCATCAACGGCGGAAAACATTCGCGATGCACGGCGTGCCTTGGACATCATCTCTGAAGACCTCACGCGAACCCTAAGGCCAGACTGGCAGCATGCCGTGCGACGGCGGCTGGCGCGTACTGCCATTGGCGCTGCAGGAACATTCATCAACGACCGGAGAATACGACCGGCGCTGGCCGCCCTTCGAGAAGCGATCCGCTCTGATGCGGGATTGGGAACTCTCGCGCGCGCAACGCGTTGTGTGTTCCGGGGAGTAATGTCGACCGTCATTCGCGACATCTTCCCGATACCGCCCACTTCGAGGGGGAATTCCTTTTAACGTTGGGTGGACCTGCTACGCGTCAGGACGACCGCCAGGCCGTCCCCCGCGCGATGCTGCCTTCGCCGGTGCTCTCAGATTTCATCAGCAAAGGCACGCTCTATGCGGCGAAAGACCCACACCCCGGCGAGGAAGGAAATGCACGCAGCCGAGATGCTGTACGTCAATTGAGGGACGGTTGGAGCCGGCGTCCCCAGCAGCGACCATCGCATCAATTCTAGGGGAGCTGCCAGTGGGTTTGCGTGGTAGAGCACCTGCCATCGCAGCGGTACTGCCGATGAGGAGTACCCGATCGGACTGGCATACAACGCGAGCTGAATGGCCACCGGCAGCAGGTACTGCACGTCCCGGTAGCGCACGGCGAGGGCGGCGGCAGCGAAGCCGGTGCCGAGTGCGAGCAGACCGAGCAGCAGGATCACGAGTGGCAGGGCGAGGAATGCCAATGCAGGCGTCCGTCCCTGCATCGCGGCAATCCCAAGAAACGCAACGAGCGTCACGCCCAGATCCACGAGCGCCGCAGGGACGACGGCGATGGGCAGGATCAGCCGCGGAAAATAGACCCGCGTGACGAGCTGCGGATTCTGGATGAGGCTCGCGCTGGCGCGCGTCAGCACGCTGGAGAAGAAGTTCCAGCCCGTGAGCGCAGCCAGCGAAAACAGCAGGTACGGCTGCCCGTCGGTGGGCACCTTGGCGATGGTGCCAAACACAAACGCGAAGATGCCGGCGGCGGCCAGCGGCTGGAGCACGACCCACGCAATGCCGAGGAACGTCTGCCGGTAGCGCAGCCGCAGGTCGCGCACGCCGAGCGCACTGAAGAGATCGCGATAGTTCCAGATTTCACGCAGCGTGCGAAAGGGCGACGTCGCGCCTTCGCCGATGCGCACCACGGGCACCGTGCTCACGCCGTGCCCCGCACCGAGGTGACCGTCGCCATGCCCGACGCCAGCGCGATCCCCTCACGCTGGAACACGGAGTAGACGCGCAGCAGGATGGCCTGCCGCGCATCGAGCGCCAGCAGCCAGTCGGCGTGATTCACGAAAAACGCCGTCTCGAACTCGTGTCCGGCCGGTGTCGTGCCGATCAGGTGCGTCCGCTGCAGCGCCACGTACGGCTGCCCCTCAACGGCCTGCCGGAAGATGTCGGGAATCGCCGAGAGCTGCACGGCGTCGGTGTTGAGCGCCACAGTGGTGTGCAGCACGTACCGCCGCCCCTCGCGGCGCGCGAGGTTGCGGATGCGGCTGCGCAGGAGGTCGGCGTTGGAAAAGACCACCTGCTCGCCGTTCACGCTGCGCAGGCGCGTGGTCTTCAGGCCGACCTTCTCCACCACGCCCTCGACGGTGTCGACCACGATGGTGTCGCCGATCACGAACGGCTTGTCGAGCACGATGGAGAGCGCGGCAAACAGGTCGCCGAGAATATTCTGTATGGCCAGCGCGACCGCGATACCACCAACGCCCAGTCCGGTGATCAGGGTCGTGATGTTGACGCCGTAGTTCTGCAGGGCAAGCAGCACCAGCAGGGACCAGAGTACCACGCGCACGCCAAAGCCGAGCGCGGCCAGCGTCGTGCGATCACTCTGCCGCGGGTTGTTGCGCGCCCACTGCCCCAGCCAGAACGTGACGATGACATTGGTCCAGGCAAAACCCTGCAGCACGAGCGCGAGGATCTTGACGATCCGCACGGCCTCGTCGGCCGGCGACGGAAAGACGATGAAAGCGTCGATGCCGACGAGCGCGACGAACACGAACAACGAGGTCTTGATGCCCCGCAGGACCTCGACCGCGAAATCGTCGGCAATGGTATCGGTCTGTTCCGCCAGCCGGGCGAGCCGACGTTCGGTGAACGCCCGCACGACCCACAGGGTGGCAACGCCCGCAGCGGCGGCGGCTGCGGCCTGCAGCCAGCGTTCGGGGGAGTTGCCGAGCACGGTCCCGGCGGCGGCGTCGGAGAGTGGTATCACCCCCTAAAGTTACGCGCCGACCGTGGGGCCGTCAGCCCGGTCCAGGGAACCACTGGGAGCGTTGGCTGGTACGTCCACTACCACTACCTTACCAGACCATGCCCATCCGCCCCCTGACGCCCGCTGATCTCCCCTCTTCGGAGATCACCCCCGAATCGCTGTACCTGAACCGCCGCGAGTGGCTGGCCGCCGCCGGTCTGGCCGTTGGCGCCATTGCCGGCGCCAGCGCGCTGATCCCCCGTGCGGCCGGGGCACAGCAGCCGCTTGGCACCCCCTACGGCCTGCGCCCCGACGACAAGGCCACGCCGTGGGACGACGTGACGAGCTACAACAACTTCTACGAGTTCGGCACGTCCAAGGACGAACCCGCCGAAATGGCCAAGGGGTTCAAGCCCCGCCCATGGACGGTGAAGGTCGACGGCCTGGTGAAGAAGCCGGGGGACTACGCGCTCGACGACCTGCTGAAGGCGGGGAAGGTGGAAGACCGCATCTACCGGCATCGCTGCGTCGAAGCCTGGTCGATGGTCATCCCGTGGCGCGGCATCATGCTGGCCGACGTGCTCAAACGCGCGGAACCGACACCGGGCGCCAAGTACGTGGAGTTCACCACGCTGTACGACCCCAACCGGATGCCGGGCCAACGGTCGCCCGTGCTGCGGTGGCCCTACACCGAAGGACTCCGCCTGGATGAGGCGATGCACCCGCTGACGCTGCTGGCCAGCGGCGTCTATGGCCGCGACCTCCCCAACCAGAACGGCGCGCCGCTGCGCCTGGTGACGCCGTGGAAGTACGGCTTCAAGGGGATCAAGTCCATCGTGCGCATCAGGCTTACCGACAAGCAGCCGTCCACGGCGTGGAACGACTCGGCGCCCAGCGAGTACGGCTTCTACTGCAACGTGAACCCGACGGTGGATCACCCGCGCTGGAGCCAGGCCAAGGAACGCCGGATCGGCGAGTTCCTGCGTCGGCCGACCCTGATGTTCAACGGCTACGCCGAGCAGGTGGCGTCGCTCTACTCGGGCATGGACCTCCGCAAGAACTACTAGCGCGCGAGAGCGCCACACCGGGAGCGCGCGAGCAACGGATGCAGATGCCGATGTGGTGGGAGCAGGTGCGAGCGGTCAAGCGCCCGCCCTGGTGGAAGTGGGCCGTGTGGATCGCGATCCTCGCGCCTGGGCTGGCGACCATTGCCGCCCTGCTCTCCGATTTCCTGATGAACACGCGCTGGCTGGGGTCGAACCCCATCAAGGAAGGGGAGCAGATCCTCGGCAAGCTGACCATCAAGTACCTGGTGGCGACGCTCGCGGTGACCCCCCTGCGAAGTCTTCTCGGGTGGAACTGGCTCGGCCGGGAACGGCGCACGCTCGGCTTGACGGCGTTCTTCTATGCGCTGACGCATTTCCTGTGGTACGTGCTGCTCGACATCCAGCTCGACGGCCGGGACCTCGCCGAGGACCTGACCAAGCGGACGTACATCATCGTGGGTTTTGCCGCCCTGCTGGTGATGCTGCCGCTGGCGCTCACGTCCACCACGGCGGCGATCGCCAGGCTCAGGAAGAAGTGGGTGACGCTGCACCGCTGGACGTACGTCGTGCCCATCCTCGGCATCGTGCACTGGTGGATGTCGGTGAAGGCCGACATCGGCGAGCCGGTCCTGTACAGCGTGACTTTTGCCGCTCTCCTCGGCTGGCGCTGGTGGCACGCACGGCGCGAGACTTCCAGTCATGCCACCACGACGCCCGCCCGCCCCGGCCCCGCTTGATGCACTGATCGTCACCGCGCCCGGCCTGGAGCCGCTGGCGCGGCGCGAACTCGCAGCGCTCGGCATCACCGTCACGGGTGAGGAGCCCGGGGCCGTGAGCGTGACGCTGTCGACGCGCAACCTGATGCGCGCCAACCTGCACCTGCGCACCGCGAGCCGGGTGGTGGTGCGGCTGGCGCAGTTCAAGGCGCTTACCTTCGCGGACGTCGAGAAGCACGGCAAACGCGTCCCGTGGGACACAGTGGTCTCGCCCGGCCAGCGCGTGCGCTTTCGCGTAACCTGCCGCAAGTCGCGCCTGTATCACTCGGGGGCGGTGGCGCAGCGGCTGATGGATGCGCTCGCCCTGCGCGTTCCCGGTGTGATGGAGGCCGGCGCTGTCGATGACGATGACGAGGGCGGCGGCGAGCAGCTGTTCGTCGTGCGCCTCTTTCGCGACCAGCTGGTGCTGAGCGCCGATACGTCGGGTGCCCTGCTGCACCGGCGCGGCTACCGGCAGGCGGTGGCCAAGGCGCCGCTGCGTGAAACTCTGGCCGCCGCCATGCTCCTCGGCGCCGGATGGGATGGTACGACGCCGCTGGTCGATCCCATGTGCGGCTCCGGCACGATTCCCATCGAAGCGGCCATGATCGCACGGCGCATGGCGCCCGGGCTGGGGCGTCACTTCGCTTTTGAGCAGTGGCCTGGGCACGACACTGTGCTCTGGCGGGCGCTGCAGAAGGAAGCCGGATCGGCCGTCCTTCCCGCGGCGACGGTGTCCATCGTGGCGAGCGACCGCGACGCGGGAGCCATCGAAGCCACCCGGGCGAATGCGGAGCGCGCCGGCGTGGCCGGGGACATCGTCATTGCACAACAGTCGGTGAGCGCGCTGGAACCGCCGCCGGGCCACGGACTCGTGATCGTGAATCCGCCCTACGGTATCCGCGTGGGTGACAAGAAACCGCTGCGCAACTTGTTCGCCCAGATGGGCAACGTGCTGCGGGCGAAGGCGCCGGGCTGGCATCTGGCGATGCTGAGCGCCGATCGTGACCTCGAACGTCAGGTCGGGCTGCCCTTTATCGAACAATGGAAGACGACCAACGGTGGCATTCCCGTTTGGCTCATCGTCGCCGAGGTTTCCGCTGATGCCAAGTGATGCCGGAACAATCGTCTCCGTGCACGTGTCGCTGGGCGGCGTACCCAAGTTGCCCGTGCCACGAGCGCGCGTGAGCCCGGCGGGACTCGAGGGCGATGGGCAGCGTCACCTGGAGTTCCACGGCGGTCCCGATCGAGCGCTCTGCCTGTTCTCACTGGAACGCATCGAGGCGCTCCAGGGTGAGGGGCATCCCATCGCCCCCGGGACCACCGGGGAGAACCTGGTCATTCGAGGGCTCGACTGGGATCTCGTTGTCCCCGGCACGGTGCTCCGCGTGAGGGACGTGACCGTTGAAATCACCGGCTATGCCTCGCCCTGTTCGGCAATCCGGCCCTCGTTCGCGGACCGGGATTCCAACCGGATCTCGCAGAAGAAACACCCGGGGTGGAGCCGCGTGTATGCGAGGGTGGACGGCGAGGGGGAGATTCGGGTGGGGGATGGCGTGACGGTGGACGGTAGACGGTAGACCGCTGACGGCTGCTGGTGGGTGGCTTGGTGGCCGTCACCTTGTGCCGTCGGTGATTAGATTTCCCTCCTTATGACCCTCCCGATCGCCTCCGCTTTCAACGACGGTTACATCGCCGAGCAGTTTGAGGCGTATCGCCACGATCCGAACTCGGTTGAGGAGTCGTGGCGGCAGTTTTTCCGGCTCGCCGAATCGTTGGGTGGCGCAACGCCAGCTGGGCCAACGCGAGGCGACGGTCCGGTAGCCGACCAGCAGGAGTTTGCGCGCACGGTCGCCGGCGTGGCCCGCTATACCGCGGCCATTCGTCGCTACGGGCACCTGGCGGTCCAGCTCGATCCGCTTGGCACCCCGCCCCCGGGCGCTCGTGAGCTGACGCTCGAGCACTACGACATCACGGACGCCGATCTCGATCTGGTGAGCGGTGCCGCGCTCGACTTTCCGCACCTGGCGACGGGGCGCGATGTCGCCGCGCGCCTGTCGTACCGCTACATGCGCAACCTCGCCGTCGAGTTCGTGCACTGCGGCTCCGAAGAAGAGCGCCAGTGGTTTCGCGCCGTCTTCACCGCCGAACAGCTCACTCGACCGCTGACGCCCGACGAGAAGAAGGGCGTGTTGCGCCGTCTGTCGCAGGTAGACGGCTTCGAGCGCTTCCTTGGCAAGGCCTTCGTGGGGTACAAGCGCTTTTCCATCGAGGGGACCGACGCGCTGGTGCCGATGCTGGACACGGCGCTCGATGAAGCCGTGGCGGCCGGCGCGAAGCACGTGGCCATCTCCATGGCACACCGCGGTCGTCTGAGCGTGCTCACGCACATCCTGGGCAAGCCGTTCGCGCATGTCTTTGCCGAGTTCGAGGGGCGGCACGATCACCTGGAGGATGCCTCCACGGGTGACGTGAAGTACCACCTGGGTTTCGAGGGGCGGCAGGTGACTTCGAACGGCCACGACATTGCCGTCTCGCTCGTGCCGAATCCCAGTCACCTCGAGATCGTGAATCCCGTGCTGCAGGGGCTCACACGCGCCGAGCAGCGGCTGGCTGGGCATCCGCTTGATCGCAACGACACGACGGTCATTCCGATCTGCATTCACGGCGACGCGGCCTTTCCTGGCGAGGGTATCGTTGCCGAAACGTTCAACCTGTCGCGGCTGCGCGCGTACTCGGTGGGCGGCACGCTGCACATCATCGTGAACAACCAGGTGGGATTCACCACCGACCCCACGGACTCCCGTTCGACGCGCTACGCCAGCGACATGGCCAAGGGCTTCGAGATGCCGGTGCTCCATGTGAACGCCGATGATGCCGAAGCGTGCGTGGCCGCCATGCGCATCGCCGTGGCGTACCGGCAGCAGTTCAAGCGCGACGTGCTCATCGACCTGGTGGGCTACCGCCGCCACGGCCACAACGAGGGCGACGAGCCCACGTATACGCAGCCCATGCTGTACGAGCGCATCAAGGCGCACCCGACCCCGCGCCAGGTCTGGGGCAACCGCTTGGTGGCGGAAGGCGTGGTGTCGGCAGCTGAGGTTGACGCCGCCGAACGTGACGTGGCTGTGCGTTTGCAAGCGATTTTCGACCAGATGCGGGCGCATGCCGGCGACGTGGCGGCGCAGGAGCATGGTCATGAAGGCGAGGACCACGCGCCGGCCGCACATGCCGTGATCGAGACGGCGGTGCGCGTGGAGACGCTCGTGGCCATCAACGAGCAGTTGTTGCAGTATCCGGCGGATTTCTCGCCGCATCCGCGCCTCGCCAAGCAACTCGAACGCCGTCGCGACGCGATGGGTGAAGCCGGCGGCATCGACTGGGGGCACGCCGAGGCGCTGGCATTTGGGTCGCTGATTGCGGCGGGCACGTCGGTGCGCATGACCGGGCAGGACGCCGAGCGCGGCACCTTCTCGCACCGCCATGCCGTGCTGAGTGACGTGAAGACGGGGCGAAAGCACGTTCCACTTCAGCACCTGCCGGGCACCAGTGCGACGCTCGAGATTTTCAACTCCGCGCTGAGCGAGTTGGCCGTGATGGGGTTCGAGTACGGGTTCAGCGTGGCGGCCCCCGATACGCTGACGCTGTGGGAGGGGCAGTTCGGCGACTTCGTGAACGTGGCGCAACCCATGATCGACCAGTTCATTGCCGCCGACCGCGCCAAGTGGGGGCAGGACAGCGGCCTCGTGCTGCTGTTGCCGCACGGGTACGAAGGGCAGGGCCCCGAACACTCCAGCGCGCGCCTCGAGCGGTTCCTGCAGCTGTGCGCCGAGAACAACATGACGGTCGCGTATCCGTCGTCACCGGCGCAGTATTTCCACCTGTTGCGGTGGCAGGCGCATCGCCGGCCGCGGCGCCCGCTGGTGCTCATGCAGCCCAAGTCGCTGCTGCGACTGCCCCAAGCGGCCTCGCAGCTGCGGGAGCTTTGCAACGGCACGTTCCGGCATGTGATCGATGATCCGCAGGGGGCGTCGAAGCGCGAGCAGGTGCGTCGCGTCGTCTTCTGCACTGGCAAGGTGTACTACGACCTGGCGGCCAAGGGGCCGGGCGAACATGTGGCCGTCGTGCGCGTGGAGGCGTTGTACCCGTGGCCGCTGGACGACGTGGCGCGGATCGTCGACCTGTACCCGAACATCGACGAAGTGGCGTGGGTGCAGGAAGAACCAAAAAACATGGGTGCCTGGAGCTTCGTGGCACCGCGCCTCCGTGTTGCCGCAGGCAATGCCCTGGTCATCAAGTACATTGGACGTCGGGAGCGGGCCAGCCCCGCCGAGGGCTACCAGCAATCGCACGTCGAAGAGCAGGGCCGGATCGTGAAGGAAGCGCTCGAGGTGCCGGCGCCGCGTGGCGGCACGGGTGGACGTCGTTCGGCCGCGCTCGCCAAATAAGCAGGTTCCCTCTGGAGGAGTCCGCATGATGCTGCGCCCCCCGCGCGCGATGCTTCTCGTGTGCGCCTTGCTATTGTCGCTCTCCGCCCCGCGCTCCGCGCTCGCGCAGGAGCGTGGCGCGGCCGCGTTGGATCACCTCGTGAACGGCCTGCTCGTCACGCCGCGGGTGCTCGTGATCGCCGCGCACCCGGACGACGAGGACACGCAGCTGATCGCATGGCTGAGTCGCGGACGACATGTCGAGACGGCGTACCTCTCGCTGACCCGAGGCGACGGCGGCCAGAACCTGATCGGCAACGAACTGGGCGAGGCGCTGGGTGCCATCCGCACCGAGGAGCTATTGTCTGCGCGCCGCATCGACGGTGGGCACCAGTACTTCACGCGCGCCTACGACTTTGGCTTCTCCAAGACGGCCGAGGAGACATTCAAGCACTGGGATCACGAAGAGGTGCTGCGCGACGTGGTGACGGTGGTGCGGTCGTTCCGGCCCACGATCATCGTGGCGGTATTCTCGGGCACGCCGTCGGACGGGCACGGGCATCATCAGGTGTCGGGGATCGTGGCGCGCGAGGCGTACGACCTCTCCGCCGACACCGTGCGGTTCCCGACGGCCACCTACGGTCCGATGTGGGAGGCGCAGAAGTTCTATCGCGGCGCGCGCTTCACCGGCGTGCAGGGGACGCTCTCGTTCAACGTCGGCGAGTTCAACCCAGTGAGCGGGCGCAGCTACACGGAAATGGCGGGTGAGAGCCGCAGTCAGCACCGGTCGCAGGGCTTTGGGGTGCTGCAGCGCCGTGGTGTCTCCATGGATGCCGTCGCGCGGCAGGGCTCGCGGGTCAACGAGGCCACGCCGCCCAAGAGCGAGCAAACGCTCTTCGACGGCATCGACACGACGCTTGCGCACCTGCACGCCGGCATTCCTGCCGAGGGTGGGCGACACCTGCACCAGGCGCGCGTTCATGCCGACTCAGCGCGTGCCTTGCTCGACTACCAGCATCCCGGGCGCATAATTGCGCATCTGGCTGCAACCGCGTCGGCGCTTTCCGCCCTGCGCGAAATGACCCCGTCGTGCACGCGCCGCGTCGGTGCGCGGGCGGCGCGTCCGGCGCCATGCACGGCCGCGCAGCTTGATGCGGATGCCGCCGTGACGCAGATGCAGGAGCGCGCCGCTGAC
This sequence comes from Gemmatimonadota bacterium, assembly GCA_947504615.1. GTDB lineage: Bacteria > Gemmatimonadota > Gemmatimonadetes > Gemmatimonadales > Gemmatimonadaceae > PNKL01. The sequence goes on from CANNKR010000006.1 coordinate 19,126, forward strand.
GCGTTGCTGGCCGCAGCCGGTGTGGCCGTCGAGGCGACGGCGGAGCGAGAACTGCTCGCCTTTGGCGACTCGATGCCGGCGGCGTTCACGGTGTACAACCGTGGCAGCGTGCCGGTGACCGTACGGGCCGTCGCGCTGAACGGCTACTCCGACACACTCGCGACGCCGGTGGTGATCCTGCCGGACAGTGCGTGGAGCACCAGGCGCATGCTGGTTGGCATCGTGGACACGCGACCGTGGTGGCTGGGGAAACGGCAGGGTGACCTGTTTGCCGACCGGCAGTCGCCGGCGGACGGCCTGGGGCGCGTGTCCGCGGTGTCGGATGGGCTGACTCGCGGTGTCGCCCTGCGTGAGGACGTGCGCCGTGAAACGGAGGCGGGCGTCGACGTGGAGATCGGAGGAGCCACGGTGTCCACGCCGCGCGAACCGATCGTGTATCGTTTCGCGGACCCGGTGCAGGGTGAGCAGAACCGCCCGGTCGGTGGGGCCCCTGCCGTGTCGCTGTCGTTCGACCGCGGCCTCGAGTGGATTCCGGCCGGCAAGCCGATGGACCGCCTGCTGCGCCTCACCGTGCAGTCCTATTCGACCACCGCGCGCTCGTATACGCTCCGCGTGCTCGCGCCCAAGGGAATCACCGTGGATTCGGTCACGCGCACGCTGTCGCTCGAGCCGCTCGAGGTGCGCGAGGTGTTCGTGCGCCTGCGCGGTACCCTCGCCGAGGGGCGCTACGAGTTTGGCGTCATCGCCGAGGGTGAGATGGGGCGCTACGCCGAGGGCTTCCGGGCCATCGAGTACTCGCACATTCATCCCATTCGGCTGTATCGGTCTTCGGGCGTCTGGCTGCAGGCGGTGAGCGTCAACATCCCGGCCGGGCTGCAGGTGGCGTACGTGCAGGGGGTCGGCGACCTCTCGGCGGCGGGCCTACGCCAACTCGGTATCCCGCTGACGGTACTTACCCCGCAGGAGCTGCCGCTGGTGGAACTCAACCGCTTCTCCACGGTGATCATCGGGCCGCGTGCGTACCAGGCATCGCCCGAGCTGCGGGCGCAGAACCGGCGCCTGCTCGCGTACGTAAAGGATGGAGGCACCATGCTCGTGCAGTACGGCCAGCAGGAGATGGCGCGCCCGGGGCTGATGCCGTATCCCGTGTCGCTGACCCGCACCGCGCAGCGCGTGACGCTCGAGGACGCGCCGGTCACGGTTCGTGATGCGACCTCAAACCTGCTGGGATGGCCCAACCGGATCGGCGAAAAAGACTGGGCCGACTGGGTGCAGGAGCGCGCGCTCTACATGCCCAGCGTCATCGACCCGAAGTACGCAACGCCACTTGAGATGCACGATCCCGGCGAGCCGGCGAACAACGGGGCGATCCTCAGCGTGCGGTACGGCAAGGGCATGTACGTGTACACCACGCTGTCGCTCTTCCGTCAGTTCCCGGCAGGCGTGCCGGGGAGCGCCCGGCTCTTCGTGAATCTGTTGTCCGCCGGCCGCGGGCCGGACGTGAAGCCCATGCCGCGCGTGCAGCCGTGAGTACGCCCTTCCGGCGGGTACTCGTGCGCGTGCTCGCGGCCGAGTTGCTGGCGTGGGCGCTCCTGATGGCGCTTCAGCTTCGGTACGCGTGGTAGCATGCACTGGATCAACTGGGTCATCGTCATCGGTTATCTCACGTACATCTCGGTGGACGGCATCCGCCGCGCCAAAGGGACGACGAAGCTCGACGGCTACTTTCTTGGCAATCGCAGCCTGCCGTGGTGGGTCGTCGGCCTCTCGGTGATGGCCACGCAGCTGTCGGCGATCACGATGATCGGCACCACGGGGCAGGGCGCGAACGACGGCATGCGCTTTGTGCAGTTCTACTTCGGGCTGCCGGTGGCGCTGGTGATCCTCGGCGTGACGATCGTGCCGTTCCTGCACCGCGCCAAGGTGTACACGGCGTACGAGTTTCTCGAGAAGCGCTTCGATGCGCGCACACGGTCGCTCACCAGCCTGCTCTTTCTGCTCTCGCGCGGCCTGTCCTGCGGCACGATCATCGCCGCGCCGGCCGTGGTGTTCTCGGCGATCTTCGGGTGGCCGCTCGCGTATTCGGTCGCGCTCATCGGCGTGCCGACGGTGCTTTACACGATGATCGGTGGCGTGCAGGCGGTCGCCTGGACCGACGTCAAGCAGATCGTGCTCGTGCTCACCGCCGTCACGGCGATGATCATCGTGCTGCTGCTGCGCATTCCGGTGGGACCCGACGCGGCGTTGCGCATCGCCGGTGCCACGGGGCGGCTGGACATCTTCGACTTCAGCTTCACGCTCACCAAGCAGTACACGTTCTGGAGCGGGATCATCGGCGGCACCTTCCTGATGCTGTCGTACTTCGGCACCGACCAGAGCCAGGTGCAGCGCTATCTCACCGCGAAGACGGTGGACGAGGCCCGCAGTTCGCACCTCATCAGCGCCTACTGGAAGATCCCGCTGCAGGCGATGATCCTGCTGCTCGGCGTGCTCGTGTTCGTCTTCTACGTCTTCACGCCGCCGCCGCTCTACTACAACCCGGCCCAGGCGGCGCGCGCACGCACGGCCGATCCTGCGGCCTACGCCGCGGTGTCGAAACGCTACGATGCCGCGCTGGCCGTGCGCGCGGAGGCGGCGCGGGCGCTCGCGGGGGCGCAGGTTCATGCGGACGAGATCGCTCCCCGTCGCGAGATTCGCGTCGGCGACCAACTGGTTGCGAACGTGCGTGCCGACGCCATGAAGATCGGCGCCGTGCCCGGCGGCAAGGCAGCCTCCGACGTCAACTACATCATTCCGCACTTCGTTCTCACCGAACTCCCCATCGGCTTGACCGGCATCTTCATTGCGGCGGTGATCGCCGCGGCGATGTCGGCGGTGGCCGGCGAACTGGCCTCGCTGTCGAGCACCACGGTGATCGACCTCTACCGGCGCTGGGTGCGGCCCGAGGCAGACGATGCGCACTACCTGAAGGTGTCGCGGGCCGCCACCGGCGCCTGGGGAGTGTTTGCGTGCGTCGTCGCCGTCTTCGCGGCGAACCTGGGCTCGCTCATCGAGGTCGTGAACCGGTTCGGGTCGTACTTCTACGGTTCGATCCTCGGCGTCTTCCTGCTGGCGATGATTCCGCGCACGCGCGGCAGCGGGGCGTTCTACGGACTGCTGGCCGGCATGGCCGCCGTCGGCGCCGTGAATTTTGGCGCTCCCTCCGTGGCCTTCCTGTGGTACAACGTCGTGGGCGCCATCACGGTGGTGACGGTAGGAATGCTCTTCGGGCGCTCGGCCGAGCCAGATGATGCGTCTGCGGCGGCGGACGCGTGACCAAGCGCGAGATGGGGCCCGCCATCACGGGAGTGACGCCGCGCGAGCAGCGGCTGGCTGCTGCCGGCCGCGTCGCGGCGGGGCTGCTGCACGACATGCGCAACGTCCTCAGCCCCATCTCCAATCTGGCGTTCCTGCTCGAGCAGCAGGCGGGCGATCCCGAGCGGGTGCGCGAACTGGCCCAGCGACTGTCCCGCCTCACGCAGGCGCGCGGCCGCGTGGCCGATCGACTGCGCGACTTCGTGCGACAGGATGCCGTCCGCTTTCCCGATGACGCGGTGGTCGACCTCTCGGCAGTGGCCCGTGAGACCGTGGCGCTGTCCGCGACACTCGCCGCGTCACGCCCCGATGCGCCGCCGGTGCAACTCGACTGCGTTGCGCCGCAGCCCGTGCTCGTGCATGGCGACGGCGCCGACTTGCGCACCGCCCTGCTGGAACTGGTGCTGAACGCTCTCGACGCACTTCCGCAGGGCGGCACGGTGGTTGTCCGCACATCGGTGGTGGATGGCCGGGCGATGCTGGAGGTCGAGGACGACGGCCCAGGAGTGACGGCGGAACTCGCGGACGCCGCGTTCGACCCCTTTATTTCAACCAAGGACCACCCCGATGCCGGGCTCGGCCTGTCGTCCGCGTGGGGTATTGCGCAGCGGCACGGGGGCGACCTCTCGCTGGAGAAGAGCGCGGCGGGTGGCACCGTCGCCAGATTCAAGCTAGCCCTGTCGCCGTTCGATACTTGACTGCAGAATGAACCTCAGATGACCAACGATCAAACCACTGCCGCCGGCGCCTCCGTGCTCGTCGTTGATGACGAGTTGGCGGCGCGCGAATCCTTGAGCGAGTTGCTGATCTCGCTCGGCCATGTCGTGCTCGACGCCGTGGCCAACGCCGCCGACGCCGAAGCGCGTGCGCGCGAACTCAAGCCCGATGCCGTGCTCCTCGACGTGCACTTGCCCGGGGCCAGTGGCATCGAGGCGGCGCAGGCGATCTGCCGCGCGCTCCCCGGCGTGGCCATCGTGCTCATCAGCGGCGACGATACCATTCAGCTGACGGACGCCGAGGCAGAGGCTTCGGGAGCGGTGGCCTTCCTGATCAAGCCCGTGCCGCCGCGCGTGCTCGATTCCACGATCCGGCTGGCCGTGGCCCGCACCGGTGCGCTTCGCCAAGCGCGTCAGGAGGCGGCCGATCTCAAGCAGATGCTCGATGATCGCAAGCTGATCGAGCGGGCCAAGGGGATCCTGATGCGGCGTACCGGTTGCTCGGAGCCCGAGGCGTATCGCATCCTGCAGCGTTCCTCGCAGGATCGGTCCAAGCGCATGGTCGATATCGCCAAGGCCGTGCTCGATTCCGAGCCGGGCGCAGCCCCGCCGCTGGTCTCGTAACGCCGGCGAACGCTACGCTGTCGCGACGGCGGGCTTGGTGTAGTTCTCCATGTCGAGTCCGAGCAGAATCGTGAGCAGCACGACCGCCGACGCCGTGTAGAACGGGATTCCCGGGCCATGGTGATCGAAGGCCCATCCGAAATAGAGCGGACCGACCACGCGTGCCACGCCGCCAAAGGTCTGCTGCACGCCCATGTAGAGCCCGCGCTCGTGCTGCGGTACCACGCGCGACAGCAGGCCCGTGACGCACGGAAAGGTGAAGGCCGTTCCCAGTGGGACGAGCGCCACGGCGATGGCGAGCGTCGGAATGCTCGGCGCCAGGGGCATGCCGCCCAGGCCACAGGCCAGCAGGAACATGCCGAGCCTCGACAGGCGCGCCTCGCCGAAATGGTCCACCATCTTGCCGAGAATTCCGGCCCGCGTGACCACCGAAATGATGCCGACGTAGGTGAAGAAGAATCCGATGGTCTTGGCTGTGACCCCGAACTTCCAGGAGAGGAATAGTGCGAGCGTCGTCGACATCGCCTGGAACGAGCCCATGGTGATGGCGTAGATCCAGATGAGGCGCGACGCAGGCTCTCGGCCGTGCGACACAATCCGCCAGATCGCCTCCCGCGAGCCGCGGACCACCTTGCCCGAGGCCTTCGCCGCCGCGGCGTCGTGCGATTCCGTGAGGAAGAAATACGCGAACACCATCGTGATGGTCGACATCAACGCCGCCGCGAGCCCCGGTCCCTTCGAACCGAAGGTCATGGCGAGCGCACCGAGCACCGGACCGAGCGCAACACCCGCGTTCGTGGCGGCCGAAAGCCATCCGAGTGCCTTGGCGCGATCCTCGGGTTTGGTGGCGTCGGCCACGTACGCCTGGATCACCCCCACCGTGCCACCTCCGGCGCCCTGCACGATGCGACTGATGAAGAGCCAGTCCAGGGACCGCGAGTACGCGAAAATGACGTAGGCAATGGTGGAGGCGCCGAGCCCAATCATCAGGGCCGGCCGTCGACCGAGGCGGTCCGAGACGCGCCCCCACGACGGCGCGCTGATCAACTGCGCAATGGCGAAGGTGGCAATCAGGACCGAGACCACCGCGCCATTGCCGCTCATGTGCAGCGCCTTCAGCGCATGGAACATGAAGCCGGTGCCGTTCATCTCCTTCGCGTAGAACGGCAACAGCGGGACAATCATGAGGATCCCCACCATGTCCATAAAGGCGGTGATCATCAGGATGACGAGCTTACCCATGTGTTTCTTCTTCTTGCGTGGCGGGGAGACGCCGGCGTTCCTGACCGGCCGAGCCGAGCGCTGCTGGGGGGCACACTACGGCCGATGAAGCCGTCCAGAATGAAGAATCGCGCGGGGAGCCAAGGGGAGCAAGTTCACGGTGTGACAAGGTGCCGTGGCTACCCGATCGGGGCGGTGCCCACAAGCACGGCCGTGACCACCAGAACGAATACCGCCAACAGCGACTCGGCGAGCAGGGTCCGGCTGAGCGACGCCATCTCGACCACCGGTGTGCGGCGCGTCGCCAGCTTGGAATGCCCGGCGCCAAGGGCGCCCGTAACCCCCACGAGCAGCAACTTTGCCACGAACAGGCCACTGTAAGACGATGAGGCGATACCCACGGGTGCCCCCATCCGAAGCCAGGCCGTAGCCAACCCGGTAACGAACACCGTGCCGGCGGCAACCATCGCCACCGGATGGAAGGCGACGATCAAGCCAGCCGAGAGCGCGGGTCCGTGCACCGTGTGGCGCGCCCTGAGCACCGTGACGGTCAGGAGCCCGAGCGCGCCGACCCAAGCCCCGGCGGCGGCGACGTGTGCCACGTCCACGAGCAGGGACACCGCGCGCAGTTCCTGGGAGGCGACGGCATGACCGAGAAACGCGGGAATTACCGCGAGCGCGGCCACGCAATACTCGGCGATCACCGGCCATTCCCGCCGGCGCGGCGCGAACAGCAAGGCGGCACCAGTGGCCGCCGCTGCCCCTGCCTGGGCGGCCAGTCCCAAACTCCGTGGTGAGCGCAGCACACCAATCAGCGCGGCGAGCATGAGGACCGCCGAACACCAGATCGCCACGCGCACGGAGAAGTGCATGAGCGAATGCCGCTGCCGATCGGTGGTCGCTGTCGGCAGGCGGCCGACGACGAAGCGGCCGAAGACCCACGCACCCAGTGCCCCGGTGGTCGCCGCGAGGGCGACGAAGCGGAGTGCGACCGTCAGGGTGCCACCGGCGTCGTGAAGCAAGGGTCTATGCGGTGCGGGGGGTGGGGTGCAGCAGAGGGCGCAGGACGGGCATCCCGTAAACATCGCCCCGGTGAATCCATGTGCCAACCTCCATCAGGAACCCTTCACGGGTGGCCCTCCGCGTGCGACCATTAGGGATGTCACAGCGCATTCGCACCCGCTTTCTCGTCATCGGCTCCGGCGTCGCCGGCCTGCATACGGCCTGGCGTGCCTCGGAACACGGCGAGGTATACGTGCTGACGAAGCGCTCGCTGTTCGACTCGGCCACCGCATACGCGCAGGGTGGCATTGCAGCGGCTCTTGGAGCCGGCGACTCGCCGGAGTTGCACCGCAAGGACACGCTCGCGGCCGGTGCCGCACTGTGTGATTCGGCCGCCGTGGAAGTGCTCACGTCCGAAGGACCAGCCCGCGTGCGGGAACTGGCGACGGCCGGTGTCCGGTTCGATACCGATTTGCGTGGACGGTTGTCGCTGGGCAGGGAAGCCGCGCATTCGCGGCATCGGATCGTGCATGCGCACGGTGACCAGACAGGCGCCGAGGTGGCACGCGCGCTCATCCAGCGTGTCAGCGAGACTCCCAACATCCACGTGCTCGAGACGGCGCGCGTGCTCGATCTCATCGTGCACGCCGGGCGCTGCTGTGGCGTGCGGGCGAGCGTTGCCGGTCGCGCCGTGGAGATCATTGCCGATGCGACCGTCCTGGCCGCCGGGGGCTGCGGGCAGTTGTTCCGGTACACCACCAACCCCGAGGTAGCCACCGGCGACGGCTACGCCATTGCGCACCGGGCAGGAGCCCGGCTGTCCGACATGGAGTTCGTCCAGTTCCATCCGACGGCACTGGACACGCCGGAAAACCCGCTCCAGCTCATCTCCGAGGCGGTCCGCGGCGAGCAGGCGACGCTGGTGAACGACAAGGGCGTGCGTTTCATGACCAAAGTGCATCGCCTCGGCGAACTGGCGCCGCGCGACATCGTGGCACGCGCCATCTTCCGCGAGCAGCAGGCGGGACGCCGCGTCTTCGTTGATGCGCGCGGGCTCAAGCGCACGTTTGCCAAGCGGTTCCCGGGCATCCTCGCCATCTGCCTGGCCCGCGGCATCGATCCGCGGCGCGTGCGCATTCCGGTGACTCCGGCTGCCCACTACATGATGGGGGGTGTCGTCACCGACCTCGCCGGGCGCTCGTCACTCGAGCGGCTCTACGCCTGCGGCGAGGTGTCGTGCACCGGCGTACACGGCGCCAATCGGCTGGCGTCGAATTCCCTGCTGGAAGGGCTCGTGTTCGCCGAGCGCGTGGCGCGTGACGTGGCCACGGTCACCAGGCTGCCGCGGCTGCCGCGCAAGGCCGCATGGCGCGTGCCGGTGCTGCTCGACCGCGGCGCCGCCCAGGTAGCGGCCGATGCCATCCGCGTGCTGATGTGGGACTATGCCGGCATCGACCGGACGGCCAAGGGGTTACGGACCTGCCTCGAGCGACTCGATGACCTGGCGGCGCGGCTGCCGTCGGGAGCCACCGAAGAGGCGAACATGCTCGAAACCGCGCGGTTGATCGCCGAGGCTGCGCTGATGCGTCGTGAGTCGCGTGGCGGACATTATCGCCGCGACTTTCCGCGCCCCAAGAACAAGTGGCGCGGTCGGCATATCGAGTTCTAGCGCTCGATTTCCACGTCGTTGAGCTCGACGGCTCCCCTCGGCGCCGAGCGGAACACCTCACCGCGGACCTCGTTCATGCCCGGTGGGTTCGTGTCGACCAGAAGGGCCGACAGCGCGAGGACCAGCGCGATGATCGCCGCCTCAAAGCGCAGGGTACGAACCAGCTGTGGGCGCTCGGAAGTGCGTGCCTGACGTTCGGCATGCCGCCGGTGGTGTTCGTTGAACGACATCAGGATGATGACGATTCCGACCTTGCCGGCCAGCAGGCGTCCGTACTGGCTGCCTGTGATGTCATCGAAACCCGTCAGGTGCGTGGCAGCACTGAAGAGCCCGGTGATCACCACGGCGGATGCGAGCGCTCCCGAGGCGCTGAAGTAGCTCTCGAGCATCGCGCCGAGGGGGTCGGTCCATGGCGAGGACGTGTGCGCCGGCACGTAACGCGCAGCGAGGACCAGCACGAAGTAGGCGCCCAGCCAGCCGCCGGTGCTCGCCGCGTGAATGCCGTCGATCAGCGGAGCCGCGGTCAGCTTGGAAAAGGCATCCGCAGGGTGCCCCTGCAGTCCGGCACCGATGCCAAGCAGCAGCACGCCGAGAAAGTTGAGTGGCCACCCCCAGAACCGGCGTCGTTCGACGCCGAGATAGCCGATGAATGACAGGAGTGCGGCTGCCATGATGGCGGCCATGCCGATCCCCCACTCCGACCGTATGACGAGTGCCTCCAGGCGGCTTTGCAGGGAGAATCGGTCGTCGAGCAGGGCCGCCACCCCGACGGCGCGCGGCACCGCCAGCAGGAACAGGGCGAGGGAGGTCCATTTGCCGCAACGAAGCACGAGCTCCGATATCCGCTCCCCCGCCGCCGTCCGCACCGGTCCCAGCGGCAGGTTCGTGCGCCGCCACACCAGAAAGTGGAAGGCGAGGGCGCCGACGAGCATCGTTATCGCCATCAGGTAGAGGGCGGCGATCAGTTCGGACGCAAGCACAAAGAGAATGAGCACGGCTGGATGATCGCGGCCTGACGCGTTTGGCGCCAGCACCCGACTCCCCGCAGGCGCGGGGGTGGGGTAGCTTTGGGCATGCTGAACTCAGAGCCCGAGGCGGCGGCGAATGCCGAACTCGTTGAAGAAATCCGGGGACTTGCCAGGGAGCGCCGGGCGGTCATCCTGGCGCACAACTACGAGCGGCCCGAGGTTCAGGATCTCGCCGACTACGTGGGTGATTCGCTGGGCCTGTCGCGCGAAGCGGCCTCCACGGATGCCGACGTCATAGTTTTTTGCGGCGTGCACTTCATGGCCGAAACGGCGGCAATCCTGTCTCCCTCCAAGACGGTGCTGCTCCCCGATCTCGCGGCCGGCTGTTCGCTGGCGTCGACCATCGATGCCGACCAGCTGCGCGCGTGGAAGGCGGAACATCCCGGCGCCGTCGTCGTGTCGTACGTGAATACGACGGCCGAGGTGAAAGCCGAAACGGACTACTGCTGCACCTCAGGCAACGCGGTGGAGGTGGTGAACGCCATTGCGCCGGATCGCGAAATTCTGTTTTTGCCGGACATGTTTCTGGGCGCCCACGTTCGGCGTATCACGGGGCGCCAGAACATCCATGTGTGGATGGGGGAATGCCATGTGCACGCCGGCATCGACCCGGAGAACATCCGCCTGCAGCGGTCGCTCCACCCCGACGCCGAGTTCCTGATCCACCCGGAATGCGGGTGCGCCACGAGCGTCGTCGAGGCCGTATCGGCGGGCGATGTGGACCCGCGTGGCGTACATATCCTGTCGACCGAGGGGATGATCAAGCGGCCCGCCGAGAGCGACGCCGACACGTTCATCGTGGCGACCGAGGTCGGAATCCTTCACCGGCTGAAGCGCGCCTATCCGGGCAAGCAGTTCTTCGCGGCCAACGAGCGGGCGTCGTGCTCTTACATGAAAGTGACGACGCTCCCCAAGGTGCGCGATGCACTGCGCCACCTGCAACATCGCATCACGGTGCCGGCCGACATTGCGTCGCGTGCGCGGCTGGCCATCGAGCGCATGGTCGCGATCGGCGGCGGCGCGCCGCTGCAGGCTGGCGACGGCGTGGATCCGGGCGAATGACGCCGGATCGGGTGCCCCCCCGGCGCATCACGCCGCTGGTTGACGCGACGTTCACCGACGGGAGTCCCGATTTCCCGCTCATCGAGTCGCGCATCGTGCGCTTGGTGAAGGCCGCGCTCGACGAGGACCAGGCGTCGAACGACATCACGACCCTCGCGACGGTGCTTCCCACGCGCAAGGCACGCGGCGCACTCGTCGCCCGCGAAGCGGGTGTGATCTGCGGTGTGCCGCTCGCGCTCGCGGCCTTCTGTCAGTGCGACCGAAAGGTGGAAATCCGGGTGGATGTTGAAGACGGGCAGCGCGTCGCGCCGGGCACCACCGTGTTTTATCTCAACGGCAAGGCGCGCGGACTGCTGGCCGCCGAGCGCACGGCCCTGAACTTCCTCCAGCATCTCTCGGGCATCGCGGCGCTGACGGCCCGCTACGTGGATGCCGTGCGTGGTACCAACGCGCGCATCCTCGACACGCGCAAGACGACGCCGGGGTGGCGTGTGCTGGAGAAGTATGCGGTGCGCTGTGGTGGCGGCACCAACCACCGCGAGACGTTGGCCGATGCGGTGCTCATCAAGGACAATCACCTCGCCGCCGTCGACGGCGACATCGCGACGGCCGTGAAGCGCGCGCGGGATCTCGCGTTGCCGGGTACCGTGGTGCAGGTCGAGTGTGACCGGCTCGATCAGGTGCGGGCCTCGATCGATGCCGGCGCTGACGCGGTGCTGTTGGACAACATGGATCTCCCCACCATGCGCGCGGCCGTCGCTCTCACGGCAGGGCGCGTGGTCAGTGAGGCCTCCGGTGGGGTGCGTCTCGAGACGGTCCGGGCGATCGCGGAGACTGGCGTCGATCGCATTTCCGTGGGTGCCCTCACGCACTCGGCGCCCGCCATGAACCTCGCGCTGGACTTCGAGTAGCGGTTTCTCGGGGTGCAGAGTGCGGCGGTGGGCTCGCCGTGCCGGCGGATTGCCTTCAGCGGGGGAGGCGTGCGGCGACGGCCAGCGCGACGGCCAACTCCGCCGGTTCCCCGGTGGGGGCGTCGCAGCTGAACCCGCGGCAGACGTACGCCAGGGCCTCGCCCGGAGGAGCGGTCTTGCCCTGCAGGATCGCCGGGGGCGCCGCGGTTCCGCCAGCCATCACCAGCGACGGCACGTAGCGCGCGGCAACCGTGCGGGCCAGTCGCACGACCTCCCGGGATCCCGGGTGGCCACTGATCGCCACGCTCACGGCACCATGCGTTTCGAACTCTGCCGCGCCCAGCAGGTGCCCGAACGCCTGGGGATGTTGCGCCATGGCCTCCGCCAGCGACGAGAGCACGAATGCGGCACGTTCCGCGCGACCGGTGTCGCCATCGACTGCCGCGAGGCGCTGCAACAACTCCACCGCCAGTGAGTTGCCCGACGGAAGCGCATTGTCGGCGACGTCGCGCGGGCGCGAGACCAGCGGTTCCGCATCGTTGGCGGTGTCGAAGTACGCGCTCGTGTCGTCGTCCCAGAAGTGCGCGTCACAGGCGTCGGCCATGGTGCGGGCAAGCGTGAGCCAGCGTGGTTCGAACGTCAGCTCGTAGAGGGACAGGAAGCCGAGTCCCAGCGCGGCGTGGTCTTCCAGGAACCCCCCGATCCTCGCGGCGCCGCGGGCGTACACGCGGAACGTCCGTCCGTCGCACACCAGCGCGGACGCGAGAAATTCGCCGGCCCGTATGGCCATGGCCGTCCAGCGCGGCTCGTCGAAGACGCGTGCACATTCCGCGACGCCGCGCAACATCAGGCCATTCCAGCCCGCGATGATCTTGTCGTCGAGTGCCGGACGCACACGA
>CANNKR010000007.1 GCA_947504615.1 Gemmatimonadota bacterium
CGACATGCAGCAGATAATGGCCGTAGGTGCCGGCGCACGAGCAACCGCCGCGCGCCTGTACGCCGAACCGGTCGTTGAGCATGCGCACCATCAGGTTGTAGTGCACATCCTCCACCCAGAACGACAGCATGGCCAGGCGATGGCGCATGGCTGGGGCGAGCAGATGGACGCCCGGGATGGCCTGCAGCTTGTCCATGGCGTACGGGACGATGGCGGTTTCGCGCGCGAGCATGGCGCCGGTGGTCATGGCGTCCTTGAGCTTCACGGCGAGCGCGGCCTTGATGGCCTGCAAGAAGCCGGGGGTGCCGCCGTTTTCGCGCGCCTCGATGTCATCGAGAAAGGCGTACTGCCCCCACGGGTTGGTCCACGCCACGGTGCCACCACCGGCCTCGTCGGGGACGGTGTTGTGGTACAGCGCCCTGTTGAAGATCACCACCCCTGCCGCTCCGGGACCGCCGAGGAACTTGTGTGGCGAGAAGAGCACGGCGTCGAGCGCGGCGTCGGGATCACCGGCGGGGTGCATGTCGATGTCGACGTACGGCGCCGATGCGGCGAAGTCGATGAGGGCGATGCCGCCGGCGCGGTGCATGCGGCGCGCCATCTCGTGATACGGCGTGAAGATGCCCGTGACGTTGGAGCAGGCGCTGAAGGCGCCGATCTTCACCGGCCGGTCGCGGTAGGCGTGCAGTTGTTCCTCGAGCGCGTCGAGGCTGACCACGCCCTGTGCATCGGGCGGCACCACGACCACGTCGGCAATGGTCTCGTACCACGACGTGTGGTTGGAGTGATGCTCGAGGTGGGTGACGAAGACGACGGGGCGCTCGTTCACCGGCAGGTCGATGAATCGGCGGAGCCCTTCGGGGGCCTTGAGGCCGAGGATGCGCTGCAGCTTGTTGACGGCGGCGGTCATCCCCGCGCCGTTGGTGAGCACCAGGTCGTCGGCGGTGGCGTTGACGTGGCGGCGCAGGATCTGGTGCGCTTCGTGGTAGGCGATGGTCATCGCCGATCCCGTGACGGATGCCTCGCTGTGGGTGTTGCCGACAAAGGGGCCGAACTGCCCGATGAGCGCCTCTTCAATGGGGCGGTACAGGCGGCCGCTGGCGGTCCAGTCGGCATAGACGATGCGCTGTTCGCCGTAGGGCGACACGAAGGTCTGGTCGTGGCCAATGGTGTTCGAGCGGAACGGCTCGAACTGGCGCTCGAGGTCGGGCATCAGGGCCTCCCGGGGGGCGAGTAGCTGTACCGGAAGCTAGCGGGCGGCTGCCGGGGGTGAGATATCGCGGCGTTTAGGGGCGGAATTGGGTCGTGAGGGGGTTGATCCACACCCGGGGGTTGGTATAATTCGACTCCTGCCGCGAATACGGCGGGTAGTGCCCCTTGGTGTAACTGGCAACACGTCTGCCTCTGGAGCAGAAGAGTCCTGGTTCGATCCCAGGAGGGGCAATCGCGCCGCTGAGCAATCAGCGGCGCGCTTGTTTTTCCGCCCATGTTTCCCGTGCGTCTTCCGCGGTCCGAGGCGAGATCCTGATGAAGCCAACCCGACGCGAATGGATGACGCATATCGCCCTGGGTGTGCTGGCCTTTGTGGCGTACCTGATCGCTGCCCGCACGGCCCGCGCGCCGGTGGCCGTGGTGATGCCGGATTGGGTGCCGTTCGTGCCGTCGCTGGCGTTGCCGTACCTGCTGCAGGTGGTGGTCAGCTATTACCTGGTGCTGGCCGTCCGCGACCGGGCGCTGCGCCGTGCGACCGTGCAGGCGTACTTCGCCGCGTATGCGGTGACTTGCCTGATCTGGTGGTTGTATCCCACCGTCATGTACCGGCCGCCGATGCCGAGTGGGTGGTGGAACTGGCCGTTTCGCGTGATGGCCACGCTGGACCTGCCGGCGAACATCGTGCCGGCTGGCCACATCCTGATGCCGGTGCTGCTGTGCTGGGCGGTGGCCATCGACCGACCCCGATGGCTGTGGTGGCTGCTGCCCGCCGAGCTGCTCGGCGGGGTGGCGATTGTCACCACATGGCAGCACCGGCCCGTGGACGTGGCGATTGGCGTGGTGCTGGCGGTGGCGTTTGGGTTGATGCTCGGGGTCGGAAGGAAGCGGGCAGCGCCGCGTTGCTAGAAGCGCAGCACCTGCGCACTCTTGTCGCCGACCTGAAAATAGAGCCCCTGCCGGTGGTCCCCCGGCTGCTTGCTGACCTGCACGATGTTCTGCTGGTCGCCGAAAGTCTCGAACATCAGGTGCACGGTCAGGCTGAGCACCTTTACCGGCTGCGCGGCCTTCCACTGGACGAGCACCCACCAGATGGGCTGGTCGGCTTCGCTGTCGGCACCTTCATCGAGCACCTCGGCGGTGAGCCGCGCGCCGTTGGCCACCACGCCGAAGTTCCGGCCGACGTACGCAGCCACCGCGGCACGCGACGACGAGTCGTCGCCGACGGGCCGCTGGAGCGCCTTCTGGAGGTCGTCGCGGAACATCCGCACGCGCGCCATCACCACGGGCCCCTCCACCACGAGGCGCGTATGCGCCACGTGCATGTTGTGGGGGGGCGCCGAGAGCAGCAGGGCGGCCGCGAGGGCAAGGATCACGGCACCACCTTGGCCGCCACCTTCCACGTGTTGTTGTCGCGGTTGATGTCGGCCAGCACTTCGTTGGGGTCGATGACCACCTGCGTCAGCCCCTTGTTGGAGAAGAAGGCGTAGGTGAACGACTTCTCGTTGAAGCGCCAGACGTCGGCCGGCAGCTTGATCAACGCGTTGGTGCCGTCGTCGTACGTGATCCCGAGCTGGATGGGCATCACGAGGCCGGCCTTCTGTTCGATGGTGATGCGATGGTAGAACTTGCCCCGCTCGGCGGTGCCTACGACGTCGCCGGCCTTCTGCGTTTCCACTTCGCCGAGCGCCTGGTCGTTGGCGTAGGTGGTGTAGAAGATGCCGCGCCAGAACCAGTTGAGGTTTTCGCCCGCGCCATTGACCACGGTGCGGAAGAAGTCGGCCGGCTGCGGCTTCTTGAAGACCCACTTCTGCGCATACTCGTGGAACGCGCGGTCGAACTGGGTCGAATCAAGGACCTGCTCGCGCAGCATCACCAGCGTGGCAGCCGGCTTGCTGTACGCCTGCGCGCTGTAGTTGTTGTAGGCCAGGTCCGACTCGGTCATCATCGGAACCTGCGCCTGATCCCTGAAGTAGGCGACGATGTTCTTCGCCGGCCCGCGGTTCGACGGATACTCGGGATCCCAGTCCTTCTCGGCGTAGTATTGCACGAAAGAGTTCATGCCCTCGTCCATCCACCCCCAGCGGCGCTCGTCGGAGGCGAGGATCATCGGGAACCAGTTGTGGCCGACCTCGTGAATGGTCACCGAGATGAGGCGCCACTTGAGCGACGGGTCGAAGGTGCCGTCGGGGCGCGGACGCGCGCCGCAGAAGGCGATCATCGGGTATTCCATGCCGCCCACCGACCCGTGCACGTTGCTCGCCACCGGGTACGGATATTCAATGACCATGCGGCCGTACGACACCATCGTCTGCTTGATGGCCTTGGTGCTGTACTGGTCCCAGAGCGGCATGGCGTCGCGCGGGTACACCGAGTGCAGTTCGATGAGGCGGCCGCCCTTCTGGTAGCGGAAGCCCATCGCGTCCCAGATGAAGGTCTTGCTGCTGGCCCACGCGAAGTCGCGCACATTCTGCGCCGTGAAGTGCCAGGTAAGCGGCGCTGAGCCGGCGGGGCGCGTGTCGGGCTTCATCACCTCGGTGGGGCGCACGATGAACACCGGCGTGTCGGCGACCATCGCCTGCGCCAGGCGCGCGCGCTGCGTGGCGGTGAGCACGTCATTGGGATTCTGCAGCACCCCGGTGGCGCGGACGATGTGGTCGTGCGGCACCGTCATGGTGACGTCGAAGTCGCCGAACTCCTGGTAGAACTCGCCCTGCGAGTAGAACTGGTCGTTCGTCCATCCGGTGACGTCGTCGTACACGGCGGCGCGCGGGTACCATTGCGCGATCTCGTACTCCCAGCCGTCCTTCACCTTGTCGCGGGCGTTGCGCTGCGTGTTGCGCCCGATCTCTGGCACGGCGTAGGCCCACTCGATCTCGAGTTGCGCCGACTGCCCGGTGGCGATCGCCGTTGGCAGGTCGATACGCATGGATGTGCCGTTCACGAAGAACTGCGCATCCTTGCGGACACCGTTGGCGCCGAGGGTGCGCACCTTGCTGATGCGCATGCCGAGCTTCTGCGCCTCGTCACCGCTGAGGCCGAGCATGCGCAGGGCCTGCGGCGACACGGCGGCCATCCCCTTGGGGAGCGGACGCGACGAGACGGCGGCGCGCGAGTCGGACTTCTCGACGTTCTGGTCGAGCTGGAACCAGAGGTAGGGGAGCGGGCTGGGGGAATTATTGTGGTACGTGACGCGCTCCGTGCCCGTAATCTCGTGCTGCACGGTGTCGAGCGATGCCTTGATGGCGTAGTCGACCTTCTGCTGCCAGTACTTGGGGCCGGGCGATCCGCTGGCCGTGCGGTACTCGTTGGGCGTCGGCCACTGTTCGACGGCGCGGAAGTTGGACTGGTTGGTCTTCTTCGCGGTGTCGGCGTTGAGCCACTGCGGCGGGGTCGTGAGAGGTGCAGGACGCTGGGCGGTCAGCGGGACGGTGCTGGTCATGACCATGAAAGACGCAGCGAGGCGCCACGCGGTGGAACGGATCGAAGGAACCGGCTGCATCATCACACCCTCGCCATGGAAAAGGGGACCTGGGCCACCCATGGGAAACGGCCTGCCCAAAGGTAGCGTTGTCGGACGACCTGCGTAGCGTTGGCGGCATCCCGCTCGCCGAGGGTTGCACGACGTCGCATCTTTCACAGGTCCTTCACGATCGAGACAATAATGCGACGCGTCGCGTTTCTTGCGGTGATTGCCCTGCTGTCCACCCAGCCCCTGTGTGCCGGCGCGCAGGACGCGACGCCCACGCTCGTGGGCGGTGGCGTGCGACTGGTCCTCGACGCCGGCCACGGTGGAATCCGACGACTTGAGACGGCGGCGGGGCAGGAAGTGGCGTTGCCCACCGACGTGGCACTCGCCCTGTTCCGGCTGGAGCGCTCGCCCGGGCTTCCCGCCATCGACGCGACGAGCGCCGCGCATTTCACCTGGTCGCGCCTGACGGGCGCGCGCTCCGGACTCGACCTGGTGTGGACGGGCTTCCCCGGACAGCCGTCGCTCCGTGTGCGTGCGTCGGTCACGATCGAGAAGGATTCCACGACGGCCTGGCACATTGCGCTCGAAGGACTGACGGGCATCGGCGTCGAGCGGGTGCTGTTCCCGCGTCTGGGCGGCATTGGCCTCACCGAGGGCGCGGAACTGGCGGTGCCGCTCTGGATGGGCCAGCGCGCCAAGGACGCCCGTCGTGTGCTCTCCGGCCCGGACGGCAAGGGGCGGCGCTTCGAGTGGGGATATCCGGGGCAGCTCTCCCTGCAGATGATCGCGCTGACGCGCGGCACCTCCGCTGGCCTCTACGTGGCGACCGACGACTCGCTGGCGTTCTTCAAGTCGTTCGTGCTGTCGGGGGACCAGGAGGGATACGGGCGTGTGGAGATTGCGCACGTGTTGTCGGACCCACAGCGTGCCGAGCGTTACGCGCCCACGTATGCGGTGCGTCTTGGTGTCGTGCACGGCAGCTGGATGAACGCCGTCGAGCGCTATCGCGCGTGGGGCACGCAGCAGCGCTGGGCGAAGGAGAGCCGCGTGGCGAAGGGGACGGCCACGCCGTGGATGCGCGAAACGGCCGTCTGGGTGTGGAACCGCGGCCGCGCTTCGCAGGTGCTCGATCCGGCGATCAAGCTGCGCGAAACGGTGGGGCTGCCCGTGAGCGTCTTCTGGCATTGGTGGCACGCGGGACCGTACGACACGTCGTTCCCCGATTACCTGCCGCCGCGCGATGGCGTTGCGCCCTTCACGGCCGCGGTCAAGCGCGCACACGCGGCAGATGTGCGCGCCATCGTGTACATGAACCAGCGTCTCTGGTGCACCAACACGCCGAGCTGGACGCGCGAAGGGGCCGAGCGATGGGCGGTGCGCGAGCGTGACGGCACGGTGCGGAAGGAGACGTACAATGTCTTCAACCCAGAACCGTGCGCGCCGATGGACGTCTCGACGAAGTTCTGGCGCGACAAGTATGCGGGGATCGCCGATACGGTGGTGCAGCAGTACGGCGTGGACGGCATCTACATGGACCAGGCGGTGCTGAGCCTGGCGTGCTGGTCCCCGGACCACGGGCACCCGGTGGGTGGCGGCCATTACTGGATGGACGGCTTCCGCGCGCTGGCCGACGACCTGCGCAAGCGGAACGGATCGACGCTTGGCCTGGCGGGCGAAGGCGGCGGCGAGAGCTGGCTCCCCGAGCTCGACGCGTTCCTGACGCTGCAGGTGAGTCAGGAGCGCTACGCGGACCCGTCGAGTGGGTGGGAGCCGATTCCGTTCTTCCAGGCGGTGTATCACGAGCACGCGATCACGTACGGCACGTACGGGTCGCTGACGTATCCACCGTACGACGAGATGTGGCCCGACTCGACGCGACCGGCGAACGCGCTGACGCTGCTGGATGAAAAGTACCGGCGGCAATTCCTGCTGGAGCAGGCGCGGATGTTTGTGTGGGGGATGCAGCCGACCATCGCGAACCTGCTGGATGAGCAGTTCACCAAGCGGGCGGGCGAGATTGCGTATCTCTCGCGTCTGGCGCGGCTGCGTCACGGCAACCGGGCGTGGCTGCAGGACGGCGCCTTCGTGATTCCGCCGGCGACGAATGCGCCGGAGCTGAGCTTCACGGGTTCACGGATCTCGATCTATGCGGCTCGGCTCGGTGGTGCCACCGAAGTGCCGTTGCGTGCCCCGGCGGTGCTGACGGGGGCGTGGCGGGCGGCGGACGGTGCGGTGGGCATTGCGCTGGCCAGCATCGACGACGAGTCGCATACGCTGACGCTTACGCTCGACCCGGTGCGGCACGCCACCGTGCGTGGCGCGACGCTCTGGCGGATTGATGCCACCGGCAAGACGCGCGTAGGTACGCTGGCCCGCGGCGAGCGCCAGCTCACGGTGACGGTTGGTGCGCTGCAGGGGGTGCTGTTGGTGATCGAGCCGGCGCGGTAGCGGGCAGGGACCGGTTTCTTCAACACGGAGACCGGAGGAGCACGGAGGGCCACGGAGTACGGCAACGGCAACAACTTTGAGGGGGTGTGGCGGGTAGTACTCTCCGCCACGCCCCCTTTAATTTGTAGCAGTACTCCGTGGCCCTCCGCTAACTCCGGTCTCCGTGTTGAAGAAACCGGACCCCGCGTTGAAAAAACCGGGCCCTGCTCGGCACACTCAGCCACTGACCTCGCGTGGAAGCAGGAGGTCTTCGAGGAAGAACGCCGCCAACTCGGCGCGGCCGGCGAGCCCCGACTTCTGGTAGACGGCCACCGCATGCTGGCGCACCGTGCGCTCACTGCGCTGCGTGGAGCCGGCGATCTGCTTGTGCCCGTACCCCTTCAGCAGGAGCAGCGCCACCTCGCGCTCGGTGGGCGTGAGCTTCCACGCGGCGAACTGACGGTCGATGGCCACGCCGAGCCCGGCGAGCGCTGCCTGGGCGCTGGCCCGCCAGTGGTCGCGTTCGGCTTGCAGCGTCGCCCGCGCCGAGCGCATCGAGCGCCTGGTCTCCTGCAACGACTTCGTGGCCGTCCACCAGCCGCGCCACAGGTAGAGGGCGAACGACAGGCTTATGGTCATCAGGCCGAGTTCGAACAGCACGTGCGCCGAGAGCCATTGGTCCGGCTTGTCGAACGCCAGATCGACTCCGCCGCCCACGGCGACGATGAGCAGGATGCCGGCGACCGCCAGCGGCACGCGGCGCGCCTCGGTGCCTTCGTCATCGAACAGATTGAGCTCGTCCATGCCTAACGCTACGCCAAGCAGCGCCTTGTGCGCCATCCGTCATTTGACGGACGTCACTTGTCAGATCGAAAACGGGCAAACGCCGGATAGGATCATCGCCCTGGCGGCTGCATACTGCGCGTGACCCTCTACCCGGAGTTGCCTGTGCTGCCCGATCCGCTGCATCCCGCCATCGTCCATTTCCCGGTCGTTTTGTCCGTCCTGGTGCCCGTGGTGGCGGCCGGGGCTCTGTGGGCCATCAAGCTTGGTTCACGGCCGTTGCGTGCGTGGGGGGTGACCACTGCGGTGGCCGCCGCGCTCGCTGCGAGCGCCTGGCTGGCGGTGGAGACCGGCGAACAGCAGGAAGATCGCGTGGGTGACATGATTGGAGAAACGCGTGTGGAACAGCATGCCAGCGCCGGCGAGACGCTGCTCTTCACGTCAGCGGGGGTGCTGGTGGTCATCGCGCTGGGGCTGATGCCGGGCACGGCGGGGCGTGTGGCGCGCTATGCGGGAGCGGTCGGCACGCTGACCCTGGTTGCGTCGGCCTATCAGGTGGGCCACTCGGGTGGCGAACTGGTCTACAAGTACAATGCCGGAGCCGCGTACGCATCGGACAGCACGGGTGCGGGCGGTGGCCTGCCGGTCGACGCGACGGCTGACTCGCTGGGCGCCCCGGCCGGTGGCATGAAGGGAGAACAAGGAGAGCGGGGCGAACGGGGTGAGCGTGGCGAAAAGGGCGAGCGGGGCGAACGCTAAACTCGCAGGCTCGGGCTCAGCGGGAGCGCAGGGAGTCCGATAGAGGATCTGGACGTTGCGGAGCGCACGCGGCGTCCAGCCACTCCGGCAGCGTGGCGTTCGCCCGCAGCCGCCAACGTCCCTCGGCTGTCGAATCGGCGATCGCCGCCGTCGTCCGGCACGACGGCGCGGCGCCGGCCACCACGATGCCGAAGAAATCGGCGAGCGCGGCACTGGCCCAGCGTACCGCGTGCCGCGGTCCGAGCAGCGTCAGCAGCGCCGGTTCGGCGCGCGCGCCGCGCGTGTCATCCACCAGCTCGATGCCTGGTAGCGACGCTCCCCGCGCGGTGATGCCGGAGGCGCGGCGTTCTCGGTTGACCAGGACGGCCGCGCCAAGCAGGTAGTCGTTGCGTGCGCCGTACAGGGCGACGCGTCGCGCCACCATCGGAAGCTGCGGCGCAAAGTCCGCGCGAAAGCTTGCCGCCCCGACGTCGGGTGAAAAAATGCCGAGCGCCCGCAGCGGGCGATCCGTGAGCAGATGGTGCGTGGCCGTATCGCTCACGATCGCGGCGAGCACGATGCGCGTGCCCATCGAGTGTGCCACGAGCACCAGTTCCGGCGCCAGCGCACGCACGCGCGCTACCACACGAGCGAGGGCATCACCACTGCGTGCGGCGGCGGCCGCGTCATCGGTGTAGGCACGCGCGGGCGTGGGCGGTGCGACGTAGCGGTCGTGCGTGGGCCACAGGAAGACGACGAGTGGGCCGTGGTGTGCGCCGCGCGCCCTGACCTGGACGGCTTGTGCCACGGCCGTACCGGGGCTCGACGAATAGCCGTGCACGTAGAGCAGCACGGCGTGCCGGACCGCGGTGTCGCGTGTAGCGGCCGCCAGCCGGGTTGTCCAATCGTCCGGTGCAAGTGCCAGCGAATCCACCCGCTGCACGCGCATGGGGGCGAGCGATCGGGCGCCTTCCCCCTGCGTGACGAGCCGGGTGACGTATAGGCCGTACCAGAGCGAATCGGAGACGTCGCGCGTGAACCCGTCCACGACGCGTCGGCGATTGGAGACGACGAAGACGGTGTCGCGCACCGTGTCGGCGCGCACCTGTGCCGGCGGGAGCGCCAGCGCCGCCCCGAGCAGGAGCGCGATCACGCGAGGGCGGAGATGCGGTTGGCGTCGATGGCGCGCGTCGCGACGTCGCCGAGCGTGGCGACGGCAACATCGAGATGGGCAAATCGCGGGTCGCGCGTATGGCCCGCCACGTACCGGGCATAAATCTGCTGCGCGATGACGGCCACCTTGAACACACCGAAGGCGAACAGCCACACTGGATCGCCGACCGACCGACCGCTGGCTGCCTCGTAGGCGGCCACGACATCCTGCCGCGTCCAGTTGCCGGGCAACGAGGTGATGCCGAGCCCCAGTTGCAGCAGCGGCGGCGGATCGTTCGCCTCGATCCAATAGCCGAGCGTGGTCGCCAGATCGAGGCGCGGGTCGCCGATGGTTGCCATCTCCCAATCGAGCACGGCGCGCACGCGCGTCGGATCGGCGGGGTCGAGCACCAGGTTGTCGAACTTGAGGTCGTTGTGCACGAGCGCGGCATCGCCCGGGCCCGGGGCATGGGCGGCAAGCCACGCCGCCACGCGCTCGATGGACGCGACGTCGCCGGTGCGCGCGGCCGACCATCGCTTGCTCCAGCCCGCGACCTGGCGCTCCACGTAACCGTCCGGACGGCCGAGGGATTCCAGCCCCGGCACGCGCCAGTCCACGGCATGCAATCCCACGAGCGTGTTGACGGTCGCGGCGGAGAGCGCGCGCAGTTGCGTGGTGTCGAAGGCGAGGGCGCTCGGCACCGCGCCGCGCAGGATGAGTCCGCGGACCCGCTCCATCACGAAGAATGGTGCACCGATGACGCCCGCGTCCTCGCACAGTGCGACGATGGCGGGCACGTGCGGGTACGCCGGGCGCAACGCCGCCAGCAGGCGTCCCTCACGCAGCACGTCGTGCGCCACGCCCGGCTTCACCCCGAACGGCGGCCGGCGCAGCACGAACTCGTCTCCCCCGGCGCGCACGAGGTACGTGAGGTTCGAGAAGCCGCGCGGGAACTGCTCGACCTCGAGCGGCCCCACCGGCCGCACCGTCTCGGTCCACCAGGCGCGCAGCGCGTCGAGGGGCAGGGCCTCCCCGTCGCGCACCGCCGCGGGGGCGTCGATGAGCGGTTCGTTGATCACACGGCGCTCAGGGGGTCGCCTTGGCGAACCTCAGCAGGGTCCGTCGCGCGACCGCGTCCTTGTGCACCTCGTCGGGCCCGTCGTAGATGCGCGACGCGCGCTCGTGCGCGTACCAGCCGGCGAGCGGCGTGGCGTCCGTAAGGCCGTACCCGCCGTGCACCTGCACCGCGCGATCCAGCACGCGCTGCATCACTTGCGGCACGAAGTACTTGATCATCGACACTTCTTCGCGCGCGCCATGCGCGCCGTCGCGCTCGAGCAGGTGCGCCACGTCGCGCACGAACAGGCGCGCGGCGGTGATCTCGGCCCGGCTTTCGGCGATCCAGTGGCGGACCACCTGCTTGTTCGCCAGCGGATCGCCGGGTGAGAGTTCGCGTTGCAGCGCGTAGCGGCACATCAGTTCGAGTGCGCGGTCGCAGATGCCGATCCAGCGCATGCAGTGATGCACGCGGCCAGGCCCGAGCCGCTCCTGCGCCAGGGCGAAGCCGGCGCCCTCGGCGGCGATCAGCGCCGACGCCGGCACGCGGCAGTTGGTGAAGGTCACCTCGCCGTGGCTGGCCCAGCCGCCGCCGACATGCCCCATCACGGGGATGTTGCGCTCGAGGGCGAACCCCGGGGTGTCGGTGGGCACCAGGAACATCGAGGCGCGGTGATGCGGCTTGGCGGCGGCCGGATTCGTCACCGCCATGGTGACGGCAAACGACGCGCCCTCGGCCGAGGAGGTCCACCATTTGCGGCCGTTGATCACCCAGTCGGTGCCGTCGCGCACTGCCGTGGTGTCGAGCCAGACCGGATTGGAGCCGGCGCGCCCGGGTTCGGTCATCGCAAAGCACGAGCGAATGCGTCCGGCGGCGAGCGGGCGGAGCCACTGTTTCTGGTGCTCCGGCGAGCCGTGGGTCAGCAGCAGTTCCATGTTGCCCACGTCGGGGGCCTGGACGTTGCACGCGTAGTGGCCGATCGGCGTGCGGCCAAGGATGGCGCTCACCTCGGCGAAGCTGGCGAGCGGGAGCGCGAGCCCGCCCCACTCCACCGGGAGGTGCGGCGCCCAGAGGCCACGGTCGCGGGCCGCCTGGCGGGCGACTTCGAGTTGCGGCTCGACGGCGGGCCACGGATTGCTGAGCACGAGCGGCTCGAGAGGCAGCAGTACTTCGTCGACGAACGCCGAATAGCGCGCGAGTAGGTCAGTCATGAAAGAAAAGCTACGGAGCGCTCTCCACCCACGCTATCAGCGGCGCCCTGCTTGCGCGCGTATCTTGAAAGAATCACGGGGTGCCACATCGCCCTCCGGACATCAACCAGCCGCGAGCAGCCGACATGCCACACCTGACGACCAACGGCGTTTCCTTCTACTACGAAGACACGGGCGGTCCCGGCCCAGCCATCGTATTCAGCCACGGATTGCTGATGTCGTCGCGCATGTTCGCGGCGCAGATCGAGGCATTCCGCGGACGCTACCGGTGCATCGCGTACGATCACCGCGGGCAGGGGCAGAGCAGCGATCCGGGTGGACGCCGTCACGACATGGACAGCTGTTTCCGCGACGCGGTGGCAGTGATCGAGGGGCTCGACGCGCGGCCCTGTCACTTCGTGGGGTTGTCGATGGGCGGCTTTGTGGGGATGCGGCTCGCGGCGCGGCGCCCCGACCTGCTCTACTCACTCTCGCTGCTCGAAACGTCGGCAGAGCCCGAGGCGCCGGAGAATGTTCCGCGCTACAAGCTGCTCTCCCTCGTTGCGGGGTGGCTGGGGACGCGCTTCGTCGTCGACCGCGTGATGCCGATCCTGTTTGGGCGCACGTACCTGACTGATCCGGCGATGGCCGCGTCGCGCGCCTCGTGGCGCGCCGAGATTGCCTCACGCCCGCGATCGATCGTGCGCGCCGTGCGCGGCGTCGTGGAGCGTGCGGGCGTGACCGAGGAAGTGTCCTCCATCCGGCTGCCGACGCTCGTGGTCGTCGGCGACGAGGACGTGGCGACGCCGCTCTCGAAGGCGCGGCATATCCATCAACTCGTGCCGGGGTCCCATCTGGCCCGCATCGCGTCGGCCGGCCACTCGAGTCCCCTCGAGCGGCCCGCCGAGGTCACGCAGGTGCTGTCAGACTTCTTCGCGGCGCTCGCGCAGTAACACGCGGGCGTCCCACAGGGCGCGCTCGATCGAGGCCAGGCGGTCGTGATAGCCACGGGCGTGGCGGAGCAGCACGGAGACGCGGTGTGAGCCGGCGCCGCCGACGATCACCAGGAAGACGGTGAGCGTGAACCAGAACACCAGCGGATCGGGGCCGACGGTGCCGCCCCATTGGTTGCCGCTGAGAAAGCTGGAGAGGTACTCCGGGCCGGCCAGGGTTACGACAAATGCGAAACCGATGGTGAAGGCGCCGGTGATGGACGCATGCAGATACGCGAGCGTCCGCAGCCCGCGTCCTTCCGTCAGATTGTTGCCGAGCGTGGCGGCCGCTTCCTCGAGCTCCCCGGTGGGCAGTGATTCAAGGGGTGGGCGGGTGAACGGCATCGGGTGCTGAATGCGCCACGCCCACGACCGTTTCCGCCGGCGATGGCGATGACGGACGCCTTTGCCGAGGAGGCCGTCGAGCTGCGCCAGCCGCTGAAGGATTTCGTGCTGCCGTGTGCGTGCCACGCGCACGCGTTCCCGCTGGCGATCATAGCGTCGGGCGAAATAGCCGGCCAGCGGAGTGGCGGTGCCGATGAGCACGATCAGCGTTGCCATCTGTGTGAACCGCGTCACCTGACTGAGCGCCCACTCGGTGGGCGAGAGCAGGAAGACGGCGACCGTCAGCGCGATGCCCAGCGTGAGGATGAGGAAGCCGATGAACATCCCGCCGCGGCGCTTCCGGAAGTTGATGCGTCCCACAATGCGGCGATATTCGACGCGCAACGCGTCGACCTCGCGATTCATGACGTCGCGGTCGTTTTCTTCGGGGAAGAGGCGTAGCGGCACGGTAGTACTCGACCTGCTCGGTCTCACGGCGAACCCCGGTGAAACGCTCAGCATAGACGACCGTCCCTGAGCGGGCGGCCGCCAACCTCGCGACAGTGTCTGTTATTCTTTCAGACGAGCGAGGTGTAGTCAATGGTACGGGTATCATAATGTGATACCCAGAATCGGAACCCGGATTCTTACGGCGTCGCCGTCGCGTTGAGGACGGCCGGCGACAGCACGGAGGCCGAGACCACGGCCGTCTGCGTGCCGACGTTGGGGCCGAGCGTCCATTTGCCAATGACTTCGCCCAGGGCGCTCGTCACGGCGGTCTGGGGCGTCAACGATCCGCCGCCGCCGGTCACCTGAAAGAGCACGGTGATCCCCGACATCGGGACGTTACCCCCGCCCACCACGCGCACGACGATGGAGGTGGTGAGCGTCGCGCCATTCTTGGCGGTCTGGTTGTTCCCCTGGGCGATGATGATGTCGCTGGGGAGGATTCCCGTGGCTTCAAGGCGCACGGCGTCGAGCCCGGGGACGTTCACCAGCAGCTTGTTGCCCGCGAAGGTCGGTCCGGACGTCCACTTGGCGGTGAACTCGCCCTTCACGTCGCTGGTGCCGGACGCAGGCGTCACCGAGCCGCCCCCTTCGGAGACGACGAGCGACACCGGTTGGCCCGCCATCGCCGCGCCGGCCTTGTCGGTGACGCGCATGACGATGGGCAGCGGGAGTTCCTTCCCCGCCTGCACGGATTGGTAGTTGCCCTGCACCACGGTCAGCGCGCCAGGCTCCACGGCGGCGGTGACGGCGGTCTTCTTGCACCCGACGAGTACGATCAGTGCCACCAGGGCCACGAGCGTACGGCGGTGCCACGGGAAGATCATTGGAGTAGACATAGGTCGTACCCCAAGTATCGGCCGGCCCGCGAGGCGCTGAAGCCCTGAAAACTGCCTCTAGTAGTTCTCGGGGCGGCGCGCCTGACTGGCGCTGAAAAAACTCCGCAGGTGCGCGATGTCCCTGTCGGCGTCGCCGGTCATCACCTGCGGCGGGTGCAGGATGTAGCGTTTGCGCGGAAAGTCGAAGGCGACCGGGACAATCGGCACGCCGGCGCCCACCGCCACCCAGTAGAAGCCCGTGCGCCACTGGGGGATCTTCTTGCGAGTGCCCTCCGGGGATAGGGCCAGGATCAACCGGTCGGTCTGCCTGAAGTACTCGATGGTCTGGTCGACCACGTTGTGCGACGACGAGCGATCCACGGGAACGCCGCCCAGCCAGCGGAAAATGAAACCGAAGGGGCGCTTGAAGAGCGTATTCTTGCCCAGAAAAGTGCCGCGAATCCCCAATGCAAACATCGCCATGACCCCCACCGGAAAATCCCAGTTGGAGGTGTGCGGCGCCACGATCATGACGAACTGCTTGAGGTTCGGAAGTTCCCCCTCGAACCGCCATCCGGTCAGCAGCAGCAGCACCCGGGCAATGGTGAACGTGACAAAGTTGCCTCGGCGGGGAACGAGGTCGCCCATGGGCGGGAGGAGGGTCGGCGCTAGCGGGTTGAGCGGCACGGAACGGTGCAGGGAAAGTGTGCGGGGGTCGGTGCAGGGCGGTCGGCAGGGCGGGGCGCGCGGTGCGGGAAAGCGACCGGCTTCGGACACCTCGGAACCTCGCCGAACACCTGACGCTCGGCAAGACGTTATGATGTAGCGGGGTTCATCGGGTCAGGGATCTCCCGCCCGCTGTCGTCAGCCCGCCGCCTTGCCGCTACACCGTGCGCTTGCCCGGTTTCTCGGCCACTGTCCATCGCACCCTTCGTCCGCACCCGCCATGCGCCGACTCGTTCTCGTCTCGCTGTTGTTCCTTCCGCTCGGGCTCGGTGCCCAGCGTCCGACGCGCCCAGCCGACGTGAAGCGTCTGCTCTATCCGCTGGCCGACGACTCCATGGCGGGGCGCCTGACGGGATCACCGGGAGAGGCCGCCGCGGCCCGTTTCATTGCCGCCGAGATGAAGCGCATCGGCCTGAAGCCGCTGGGCGACAGCGGCTACTTCCAGCGCGTGGCGGTGGTGGCCATGCCGCTGGCCCAGCCATCGCGGCGCGGCGCCACCGAGCGACTGATGCTGCTGAAGTCGCTCACCGACCTCGATACGATGCCCGCCGATCGGCGTCGCCCGTCGGTGAACGTGGTGGGCGTCCTCGAGGGGAGCGACCCGCTGCTCAAGGATGAGGTGGTGCTGGTCGACGCGCATTTCGATCACATCGGGGTGGGGCTGGCCATCAACGGTGATTCGATCTACAACGGCGCCGATGATGATGCGTCGGGCGTGACGGCGGTGCTCGAGATTGCGCGCCAGCTCTCCGGCGGGCCGCAGCCGAAGCGCACGGTGCTCTTTGTCGCCACCACCGGCGAGGAGGTGGGACTCTTCGGGACGCGCTGGTTCATCGACCATCCGCCCATTCCGCTCTCCCGGTTCGTGGCCAATCTCGAGATCGAGATGATCGGCCGCCCCGACTCCCTGGCGGGCGGTCCGGGCAAGGCGTGGCTCACGGGCTATGAGCGGTCGAACATGGGCGAGCAACTGGCGCAGGCGGGCATTCCGATCGTGCCGGACAAGCGGCCCGACCAGCACTTCTTCGAGCGGAGCGACAACATCGCGTTCGCGCGCAAGGGTATCGTGGCCCACACGCTCTCGTCCTACAACCTGCACACCGACTATCACCAGCCGACCGACGACGTGAAGGGGATCGACCTCGAGCACATGGCGACGGTGGTCAACGCGGCGGCGCGTGCGGTGCGATTGCTGGCCGACGGCCCGAAGCCCGAGTGGAAGCCGGGTGGCATGCCGGTGGCACCGGCTCCGCGGGCTCCGGCGGCTCCTCGGCCGGTTTCCCCGACGCCCGTGCCGCCTACGCGTTAGTCGTAGGGACTGAGTGGCGCTCGTCCTCGGCGCGCCACGCGCGGGCCACGGGGGCGAGCACAACGGCGGCGAGGAGCCCCAGCACGACGACTGACGCCCCGACCGCCATGAAGATGGCGTCGTAGGCCGGCACGCCGGTGCGGCGGCGCGTGATCTCCACCGCGAGGCCGCCGGCCATCGGCCCGAACAGGAAGCCAAAGCTGCCGGCAATCTGGAAGACGCCGAACAAACCCTCGCCGGCGCCGCGCCGCGCGAACTCGGACACGAGTATCAGGACGGGGGCGAACATCAAGGCGCTGGCCAGGCCCGATGCGACCATCGCGACGGGCAGCCATGCGCCGGGGACGAGGCCGTAGCTGCCGTAGACGACGCCGAAGGCGATCGTGCCGACGATCGCCGGGCCATACCAGCCGATGTGATCGGCCAGCCGGCCGATGGGCCAGCACAGCAGGGAAAACGGCACCATGAACAGCGACATCAGCACGCCGCGTTCGGACGGCGAAATGCGCTGCACCTCGCTGAGGTACAGCGTGAAGGTCGAGACGAAGACGCCGATGGTGAAGCGGTCGATGAAGCCGAACGCGAGGGGCATCCAGGTGGCCAGCGA
Organism: Gemmatimonadota bacterium; assembly: GCA_947504615.1. Taxonomy (GTDB): domain Bacteria; phylum Gemmatimonadota; class Gemmatimonadetes; order Gemmatimonadales; family Gemmatimonadaceae; genus PNKL01. The sequence goes on from CANNKR010000007.1 coordinate 17,313, forward strand.
CCGGCGGTTCCACTGATACCGATGTGCGGGCCCCGCGGCCGCGCCGCCCGGAATCGGCGGAATGGCGAGCGAGGCGAGTGCGGCAACCACCAGAAGCGCCGCCGCCGTGAGGTACACCGCACCGGGGCCGCGCATCACCAGCCATCCGCCCAGCGGCGAGCCGACAGCCACGCCGATCATCAGCGACGACGCGACCAGCCCGAGCGTGGATCCCCGCTTCTCGCCGGCCAGCCGGTTGGCGGCGACCATCAGCAGCGTGACGGCGGGCAAGTGCACAAAGCCATCGAGCGCGCGCCAGGCGAGCAGCACCGGCACCGAGGTGGCCGTGTACATGCCGAGAAACGCCAGCGCATCGATCAGCAGCGTGGCGACGAGCCACACGCGGAGGTTGGGACGCCGGCGGAACATCGCCAGCGCGATGGGCACGCCCACGATCCCGGTGGCCATGTTCACGGCCGTGAAGGCGTGGGCGTCGGCGCGCGTGCCGTGCAGCGCGACAATGACGAGTTCGTTGAGGCCCGCCACGACGAGCGTGAGCGGGACGAGCGTCAGGAACGTCGCCAGCGCAATCGAGCGCCTGGCGGCGTGGTAATCCGGGGGGGGCACGGTCGGTGTCACCGGAATCCGTCCTCGTACAGGGTGGCGAGGCGACGGAGGGTGGTGGAGAAATCGCCGGTCTGGTCGGCAATGGCGAGTGCGCCAATGAGATCGGCCGTCATGTGCGGCGCTGGAGAAAACGTCTCGGCCAGCGACCCGGCCACGAGTTGGTGCTCATCCATCGCGTTCACGAACGCCGACAGCGCGGGGTCGGCGGCGGCCTCGGCCGCAAACCGAATGGCCCGCGGCAACGGCAACCCGGCCTCGACCCCCGTCGCCAGCGCGCGGGCGAAACGCGCGCGCACCAGGGGCGGGCGTTTGCCGTACGATTGGGCCACCGCGATCACCAGCGATCCCCCGGCGGTCATCCATGCCACGCATCCGGTAATGACAAAGCCGGCGTAGGCGCGCACATGGCCGAAATAGAGCAGAGGAAAAGGCGCGATGAACACCATGCAGAGTGCCGTGAACATGGGGTACGCCATCTGCTTCTTGATCCACAGCACCAAGCGGTGCTTGGCGTGATAGAACTCGGCGAGCAGGCGGAGCGTCTCCACCAGCGTCCCGGTTTCCTCGCCGAGCCTGAGCAGGGCGCGCTCCATCGGCTCAAAGCGCTTGCCGCCGGTCTTCACCAGGTAGGTGACGCGCTGGCCGCGTCGCGCGCCGTCCAGCAGCCAGGCCCGCATCTCCTCGACGTGCGGTGCGCCGCGCGAGCCGATGGCCCGGAGCGCATTTTCGTTGGTGAATCCCGCATGCGCGGCGGTGTGCCACATGCGGTAGAACTCCGCGCGGTGGCGCCCGTCGTCAAGCTCGCGGTAGGCGGCGAGGAAGGATGGCATCGATCTTCAAGATACCTCCATGGAAGCGTGCGGGTGGTGGGATCTGGTGCGGGGGAGAACGGTGGGGTGCGGGATGCACCAGGCCCGGGGGGGGCGTATGTTTTGGCACCACCCACCCCCGCATCCATGCCCGGCGACGCCACCTTCGACGAACTGCAACTCCTGGTCCGCGCGCGCTACGCGCTGATCGTACTCGACACCGTAGAAGTGGAGCGTGCCGAGGAGGGGCTGGCGCTGACCGCGTCGCGGCTCAATCTGCTCTACTTCTCGTGGAGCCGGTCGCGCGGACTCCGGCGCGGGGCGCTGCCGTCTGATCCGACCGTCGACCAGACCGACGATCCCGCGCTCGCGTTGGCCCAGATTCGCGAGGAGGGGGCTGGCCTGTTCCATTTTCGCGGACTCAGCGCGCACCTCGACGATCCGGCCGTCGTCAGTCACGTCCTCGATGTGGTGCAGCAGTTCAACGCGCGGCGTGGTGCGCTGGTGCTCACGGGCCACGGCATCCGGCTGCCGGACGCGCTGCGTCCGCATGCAACGGTGATTCGCCTGGCCGGCGCCACCTTCGATGACTACCGGCAGCTGCTCGAACGGCTCATTCGCGAGTATTCCGCGCGGATGCCTGTGAAAATCGAACTTACCGCTGCCGACCGCCTGCGCCTCGTGAACAACCTGACGGGGCTGACGCTCAACGAGGCGGAGAAGATCATCACCAAGCTGATCGTCGATGACGGGGCGTTGCGCCCCCACGACATCGAGCGGGTGAATGCGGCCAAACGGCAGATCGTCGAGCAGGATGGGCTGCTCGAGTTCCATCCGCAGAGCGAGGGGCTGGATCAGGTGGCCGGGCTCGGCGGGCTGAAGCAGTGGCTGGCGAGGCGGCGCGCGGTGGTCGCCGAGCCGCAGCGCGCCCAGGCGTTTGGGCTCTCGTTCCCCAAGGGGGTGCTCCTGCTGGGCGTGCCGGGGTGCGGCAAGAGCCTGTGTGCCAAGTCGGTGGCGCACGAGTGGGGGCTGCCGCTGCTGAAACTCGATCCGTCCAACCTGTACGACAAGTTCGTCGGCGAAAGCGAGCACAACTTCAAGCGCGCCATGCTGACGGCGGAGCGGCTGGCACCCATCGTGCTCTGGATTGACGAACTGGAGAAGGCGTTTGCCTCGGCGAGCGCCGACGCCGACGGCGGCGTGTCGCACCGCATCTTCGGCACCTTCCTGAGCTGGCTGCAGGAACGGAAGGGCGACGTGTTCGTGGTGGCGACCTCCAATGACGTCGCCAAGCTGCCGCCCGAGTTCATTCGCAAGGGGCGATTCGACGAGATCTTTTTCGTTGACCTGCCGGGCGAGGGGGCGCGGGCGGAGATCCTGCGGATTCACCTGAGCAAGCGAAAGCAGGATCCGTTGCTGATCGACCTGCCGCGCGTTGTGGCGGCGACGACGGGGTTCAGTGGCGCCGAGATCGAGGAGAGCATCGTGAGCGCGATGTACGCTGTGTTCAGCGCCGGCACGTCGCTGACCACCGAGACGCTGCTGGCCGAGGTGGCGGCCACGCGCCCGCTGTCCACGACGATGCCGGAGCGGCTGGACGCGCTGCGCCGCTGGGCCACGCAACGGACGGTGGCGGCGGACTGACGGGATCCCCTCCCTACGCCGCCGCCAACACCATTACCCAGAGCCCCACGAGACTCGCGAGCGCGAGCGAGTGCCAGAAGATGCGCCGCAGGATCACCCCCTCCTGCCCGACGAATCCCGTGGCGGCGCCGGCGACGACGATGCTCTGGGCGTCGATCATCTTGCCCATCACGCCGCCGGCGCTGTTGGCAGCGGCCATCAGCACGGCGCTGATGCCCAGCTGGTTCGCGGTCAGCACCTGCAATGATCCGAACAGCACGTTGCTCGAGGTGTCGCTGCCGGTGAGGGCGACGCCGAGCCAGCCGAGCATGGTGCCGAAGAACGGATACAGGCGTCCGGTGCGCGCAAAGGCGAGGCCGAGGATGGCGTCGAGCCCGGCGTAGCGCATCACGAAGCCGACGCCGAACATCGCGGCAATGGTCAGCAGCGGAATGCGCGCGCGCCGCAGCGCGTCGCCGTATGCCGTGACGAGGCCACGAGGTCCCGCGCGCATGATCAGGCCGGCCACGACGCCGGCAAGCAGGATCGCCGTCCCGGTCGCGGAGAGCCAGTTGAAGGTGAAGATGGCCGCTTCGGGCTTGGCAACCGCCACCACCGGCGGTGTGCGCTCGATGGTGAGGTGCAGGGCGGGCACCTCGATGGTCGGCGCGGAGATGGCGTTCAGTCGCGTCTTCACCGCCGGCGTTCCCCACGCGAAGACGAAGATGGCGAGCACAATCCACGGCATCCACGCGCGTCGTACCTGCAGCGGGGGCGCGCCGGCGGGACGCGGCGAGGCGGCGACGTCGCGGGGTGTCCAGATGCGCAAAAAGACGCCGAGCGCGGCCATCGAGCACAGCGCCGCCACGATGTCCACCAGCCACGGTCCGTGATACGTCGCCACGAGGTACTGGGGAATGGCGAATGCGGCGCCCGCCACCAGCAGCGCCGGCCAGACGGCGAGCATCCGCCGCCAGCCGACGTACGCGGCGACCAACCAGAACGGGACGATGAGGCTGAATGGCGGCAGTTGCCGGGCGACCATGGCCGAGAGCGCATGCACGTCGAGTCCCGTCACGCCGCTCAGGGCGATGATCGGCGTGCCCAGCGCACCAAAGGCGACTGGCGCCGTGTTGGCGAGCAGCGAGAGGACCGCCGACTCGAGGGGGGCGAAGCCGAGCCCCACCAGCAGCGCCGACGTAATGGCGACCGGCGTGCCGAAGCCGGCGGCGCCCTCGAAGAACGCGCCCAGCGAAAAGGCGACGAGCACGAGTTGCAGGCGCCGGTCGCCGGTGACGTGGGCGATGTGTTCCTGCAGGGCGTCGAACGCCCCGTGCGTGACGGCCAGCCGGTACAGGAAGAGGACGTTGACGAGGATCCATCCAATGGGGAACAGGCCGTACGCGGCTCCCAGCGCCGCGGCCGCGGCGGCGGCGGCCACGGGCATGCCCGAGACCGTCACGGCAATGACCAGGGCCGATGCCAGTCCCAGCAGGGCGGCCCAGTGTGCGCGCACCTTGTGCGAGGCGAGCGCGCCCAGCAGCAAGGCGACGGGGAGCGCGGCGACGAGCGTGGAGAGGAGCGCGCTGCCGAGCGGATTGTAGGGTTGCGGCCAGGCGCTCATCGCGGGGATCCGGAAAAAAGTTCCCCAACGATGGGGCCGCGTCGCGCTCCCGGCAACGTGGCATTTCGCCGCCTGTTCGCCTATTCTATGTCGTCGGGCAACCCGCGGCTCCGTTACCTCTACTCAGGATCGCCCTCCATGAAGATTCGTACGCTCGCCGTTCTCGCGCTCGCCCTGGTGCTTCCCGCCGCCCTGCGCGCGCAGGGCGAAGCCAAGCCGGCCGGCCCCGCCATTGACCCCGTGGGCAAGTATTCCGTGTCAGCGGTGGTGCAGGGGCAGGCCGCCGACTTCGAGATGGTCGTCGAAAAGAAGGAGGATGGCAGTTACACGGGGACGCTGTCGAACCCGAATTTCGGCACGTCGATCATCACGTCGCTGAAGGTCGAAGGGCGCATCATGAAGATCGTGCTGGCCACACCGCAGGGCGTCGATGCGGTGGCCGAGCTGACGCTGAACACGGACAATACCGTCGACGGGTCGTGGTCCATGCAGGGCGACGGCGGGCGGATGACGGGGAAGAAGGCGAACTGATTTAGAGGGTAGACGGTAGACGGTAGACGGTAGACGGTAGACGGTAGACGGTAGACCTTAGACGGTAGACGGTAGACGAAGAAGGCCCGCCGGGACGAACTGTCCGTGCGGGCCTTCTGCCATCTACCGTCTACCGTCTACCGTCTACCGTCTACCGTCCACCGTCACGTCTGCCGCGCGATCTCTTCGCCCGGGTTGATGAACTGGTCGAGTTCCATCTGATACTGCGTGTCGTAGAGCTGTTTGTAACGCCCGTTCAGCCGCAACAACTCGTGGTGCGTGCCGCGCTCGACGATCTCGCCGTGCTCGAGCACGAGGATCTGGTTGGCGCTCTGGATGGTGCTCAGGCGGTGGGCGATCACGAAGGTCGTGCGTCCCGAGCGCAGGGTGCGCAGTCCTTCCTTGATCTGCTGTTCGCTCTCGCTGTCGAGGCTCGACGTCGCCTCGTCGAGGATCAGCACACGCGGGTTGCTCAGGATGGCGCGGGCAATGGCCACGCGCTGGCGCTGGCCGCCCGACAACTTCACGCCGCGTTCGCCGACGATCGTCTCGTAGCCGTCCGGGAACTGCTGCACGAAATCGTCGCAGTGCGCCACGCGCGCGGCGGCGAGCACTTCGTCCTTGGTGGCGCCGGGCTTCGAAAAGGCGATGTTGTCGAGCACGGTGCCGTCGAACAGGAAATTGTCCTGCATCACCACACCGAGGTTCGCCCGGTAGTCGCGCAGCCGCAGGCCGGCGAGGTCGCGGCCGTCGACGAGAATGCGCCCGCTCTGCGGGCGTGCAAAGGCCATGATCAGCGAGATCAGCGTGCTCTTGCCCGAGCCGCTCGATCCGACGAGCGCGGTGGTCGTGCCGGCCGGCGCGGTGAACGTCACGTGCTTCAGCACCGGTACGCCCTCGCGGTACTCGAACGTCACGTCGTCGAACGCGATCTCCCCGTTCAGGGCGGGGATGCGGTCGTGCAGGGCGTCATCCTCGTCCTCGGTGGGCGTCTGCATGATCTCGCGAATGCGGTCCAGCCCGGCGAACGCCTCGGTGAACTGCGTGCCGATGCTCGCCATCTGCACCACCGGGAAGGCCACGAGCGCCACGAAGAAGACGTACATGAAGAGGTCGCCGATGGTCATCTGCTGGGCGATGATCGCCCGCCCGCCAAAGACGATCAGCAGCACGTAGATGGCGCCGATGATCACGGTGCTCAGGGCGCCGATGGCCGACGTGCCGGTGATCGTGCTCGCGATGTTGCGGAACAGCCGGTTGGCGCCCACCGTGAACACCTTTTCCTCGCGCTTCTCCGCGGTGTAGATCTTGACCACGCGCGCGCCGCCAAGCGCCTGCCCCAGGCGCCCGCTCACCTCGGCAGTGATCGCGCCCCGCTCGCGAAAGATCGGGCGCAGCGTCTTGAACGCGTAGGCCATCCCCGCGCCGAAGATGCTCAGCAACCCCAGCGTCGCCACGGTCATCTGCCAGTTGAGCCAGAACAGGCCGGCCAGCGCGACGATGGCCGTCAGGAGGCCGCCGATCATCTGCACGATGCCCGTGCCGATCAGATTCCGGATCCCCTCGGCGTCGTTCATCACGCGCGAGATCAGCACGCCGCTCTGCGTGTTGTCGAAGAACGACACCGGCAGGCGCATCAGGCGCGCGTGCACCTTGCGGCGCAGTTCGGTGATCGCGCGCTGGCCGGCCACGCTGATCACCTGCGAGAGCCCAAACGACGTGGCGGCCTGCACGAGCGACGCGGCGCCGACGGCGAGGGCGAGCGGCAGCAGCAGGTCGAAACGCTTCTTTCCCACCACCTCGTCCATGAGCCACTTGGTGCTGGTCGGACCCACGAAGCCGGCGGCGCGGCTCAGGATCATGAGCACGAACCCGATCGCGAGAGTGCGGCGGTGGCGCCACATCAAGACCTTGGCCTCGGCCCAGCCCTGCTTGTAGTCGGTCGACTTCTTCTTGGCCTTCGCGGGCGGCATCGGTGCCGTCATGGAGACTCCACAGGGGGGATTGCCCGCTTGGGGCGTCCGAGGAGGTCGAGCATCGTCCCCGGGTCATCGGAAAGTATTGCGTTGATGCCGTGGGCCCACAGGTGGCGGGCCTGCACCGGGTCGTTGACAGTCCAGACGTGCGTCGGGAGGCCGACGCGGCGCAGCATGCGCGCAAAGCGGATCACAGGGACCGGAATCTTCCGGAAGCGCGGGGGGACGCTGCACGCCTGGTACACGGGCCGGCCAGCGCCGCGCAGGGTCAGTGCGCGAGCGTACAGGCTCAGGACTTCGCGCCTGGACGCCGTCAGCAGGAAGCCACGCCCGCGGAGCGGTGCGAGCGCCTCGTCATGGAAACTGCCGATGACGGCGCGTCCCTTGGCGTCGTGCAGTTCGAGCGCGCGGGCCAACGCCGCCGTCGCCGTGGGCGTCTTGAGCTCGATGATGCACGGGGTCTGCGGGAATGCGCGGAGCACTTCGTCGAGCGTGGGGATCTGGATGCCCCGGCCACGCCAGGGATGCGTGAGCCCGCCGTCCCGCGTGAACCGATAGCCGGCGTCGAGGGTGCGCAGTTCGTCGAAGGTGCGGTCGGCCACGAGGCCGGTGCCGTTGGTGGTCCGGTCGAGTGTCGGGTCGTGAATGACCACGGCGACCCCGTCGGCGCTCAACCGCACGTCGAACTCTATGCCGTCCGCGCCCAGCGCGAGTCCCTGCCGGAACGACTCCATGGTGTCTTCCGGGGCGTGCATCGAGTTGCCCCGGTGGGCAATCACGAGCTTCGCAGAGGCGTCAAGCAGGGGGAGCATGGGACGAAAGATAGCAGGGCGATGGGCACGAACAATCGAAGCAGGGGGGAAAGCAGAACGGCGGAGCCAGTTGGCTCCGCCGTTCTGTCCTGCGTTCTCGCGTTCGTGCGCTCGTGCGCTCGTGCGCTCGTGCGCTCGTGCGCTCGTGCGCTCGTGCGCTCGTGCGCTCGTGCGCTCCTAGAACGCGTACTGGATGCGCGTCATCACCAGTCGGCCCAGCGCGGCGCCGCCGATGAACTCCGAGTGCTTCAGGTTGAGCATGTTATTCGCCATGATCGAAAGCATCGCGCCACCCAGGACCGTCGGGCGGAACGTGAACGACGCGTCGAGCAGGTTGTAGCCCTGCACCTGACCGACGTACACGCCCGAGTTGCCCGGGAATGACGCCGTGCGGCGGAACCGCATGTCGCCGCTGATGCCCTTCGCATCGTCGCGGTAACGGATGGAGGCGGTCCCCTTGTCGCGCGGGGCGTTGAGCGCGATGTCCGACACGCCGCCCACCTGGGCGCGCGAGAAGAAGTCGCGGTTCACCCAGCTGTACGTGCCGAACAACGACCAGTCGTCATCGAGCATGTACGTGCCGCTGAAATCGAACCCGCTCAGCCGCACGCGGCCGAAGTTGCGGTACGTCAGCACGATGTCCGTGCTGCCGGAGTTCGCGTTGGTCATGTTGACCACACCGAGCGGCACGCCCGTGGTGGCCGAGTTCGAGATGCCGCCGAGGCTGCCGGCGATCGTCGGGGCGAAGCCCGCGGCGAGTGCACCGGCGGTCGCAGCGCCCAGCACCGGCGTCAGTGCGGCACCGAGGTTCGCCTGGAGGTAGCCCGTCAGCGTGGTGCGGTCGAGGAAGACGTTGGGCGTCTCGACGATCAGCGGTCCCACGAAGTCGGTGCGCTCCGAATACCACCAGTCCACCGTACCATAGAACTTCTTGCCGATCTGGCCCTTCCAGCCGGCTTCCCAGCCCGTCGTCAGGGTCGGACGGATCTGGCCGATATCCTTGACGTCAGACGGGGCCACGTCCAAGAAACGCCCAGTCGTCGGATTGAGCGTGCGCAGCACCGTGCCCACCTGCGCCGAGGTCGGCGACAGGCCGGCCAGCACCTGCATCATCGCCCCGGATACCGTCGGAATCAGCGCGGCCGGAATGCCATTGGCGGCGAGGCCGGCCTTGAGCGCATTCTCCATGCCGCCCGCGGCGGCGGCAGCCACCGCGCCCTTGTAGAACAGCGATGCCATGGCGGGGACGAACTGGCCGCGCCCACCCGGATTGAACGGGGACTTCATGCACAGGCCACCGGCGCCACCCACGCAATCGCGGCGGAACTGGAGGCCATCCGTGGGCACGCCCACGGCGCGCACGGTGAACAACGAGTTGGTCGAGTTCGTCCCGCCCACATACCCGGCGGCGAGGTCGAGCGACATGTTGTTCGTCGACGGGTTCGAGAACGCCTGGTTATACGAGGCCCGGAAGCTCTGGGTCTGCGACGGGTTGTACACCACCGCGACGCGCGGCGACCAGTTGCCCTCGGTCAGCTTGCTGTGCTTGTCATACCGAATGGCGCCAACGGCGTCCCAGTACTTGTTCAGGTGGGTGATGGAGTGCACATACCCGCCCACTTCCGTAAACGAGTCGATGTTCTCGTTCCGCCCGTTGATCGTGCCGCCCGTCTTGGGCTCCGTCGACAGGTAGTCGGCGCCGTACACGAACGTCTGGCGGTCGCCGTAGAACGACATGCTGTGCTGCACCTGCCCGACCTTCTGGTCGGACTTGTCGACCATCTGCTGGCCAGTACGCAGGAGGAAGGTCTCGCCCGCGTCGCTCGCGTTCATGAAGACCTGGGCGAACAGCTTGCCGCGCTTGGCGCGCAGCTGGTAGGCATTGAATCCCCAACCCTTGATCTGCGCGGCGCCCAGACCGGTGGGCTCCACGGCGTTGCCGACGAGCGTGTGCCCGAAGTTGGCGACGATCTCGGTCTTGGCATCCGGGCGATAATCAGCGCGGAAGTCCATCGCGGTACGTTCGATGTCGAACGAGCGCTGCCGCCCGGCGGCCAGTTCCACGGGGTCCACGCTCGTGAAGTCGGTGGCCGTGAGGCGCTCGGCCGAAAGCTTGTAGCCGAACTTTTCGCCGACGGTGCCGGCGTAGCGGCCGGAGACGCGCAGCAGGTTCTGTTCGCCGATGTCCACCGTCGCGGTGCCGCCCTTCGACGTGAACGGCGACTTGGTGATCACGTGCATCACGCCCTGCGAGGCATTCGGGCCGTACAGCGCCGCGGCAGGTCCAAGCACGACTTCGATGCGCTCGATGTCTTCGTTGGTCGTCGGCGTCATGTACGACACGTTGACCTTCAGCGACGGGACAAAGTTGAAGCGATTGTCCGACAACATCAGCAACGAGCCGGAGAAGATGTTGTTGAAGCCGCGCGCCACCACGTTCGACTGCACGATGCCGCCGCTGGTGATGTCGATGCCCGGCACGTTGCGCAGCTGCTCGGTCGCCGTGGTCGTCACGGCCTCGTTGATCGTCTGCTGGCTGAGCACGCTGATCGCGGCCGGCGCCTTGTTCACTTTCTCTTCTGTGGCGATGCCGGTGATGGCGACCGTATTCAGCTGGGTCGCGTTCTCCGTCAGCGAGACGTTCCGGGTCACGGCCACGGCGGCCACCACGATGCCTTCAACGCGGCGCGGCTTGAACCCGATCCGCGTCACCTTCAGCGAGTAGGTCCCCGGTTTCAGGTTGATCCGGTACATGCCGTCGTCACCCGACTCGGCTGCGCCCACTGTCCGCAGGCCTTCAATCGCCTGCACGGTGGCGGCGACGATGATCTGTCCACCCTCGTCCGTCACCTTGCCGACAATGCGTCCTGACTGCGCCGTGGCGGTCCCGGCCGCGGCAACAAAGCCGATGGCCGCGAGCAACCTGCCGACGAAACGTCTTCCCATAATTGCACCTCGAGGAAAATGAAAATGCGATACCGCTTGCCGGCCCCTCGCCACGATGGCCAAAGGGAAAGCTGTACAATGTAGTCCGCTAAAACTTTGGCCGCGTCGCCCCAAACGTCAATAAGGTCCGGCCAGCGAGTTTCAGAGCCGGGAAAGTCGTCGGTGCTGCGTCGGTGCCCTACAGGCGACCGCGCAAATGACGATCCGGCCTGCCTGAGGTTACTCGGATCCGCGAAGCGTCGTAGTGGAATCCCTGAGGACCCGCCGAACGGTCCGCAACTTCAGCGACGAACCCGGCTTCGGGATCGTCGTTTCGATGACGCGACGCTTGCTGACGCTCGCGTGGATCATCTTGCCCTCGCCCACGTAGATCCCAACGTGCGAGATCTTGTTACTGTGCCCACGACCGAACATCAACAGGTCCCCAGGACGCAGGGATGACGTATCGGCCTTGACGGGTTCTCCCTCGCGGGCGATGCGGGCCGCGTTGTGGGGCAGGTCGACGCCGACAGCGTTGAGCACATACTTCACGAGCCCGCTGCAGTCGAATCCGCGCTCCGGCGACGCGGCCGCGTACCGGTAGCGTGTGCCCAACTGCGCCCGCGCCCGCGCCACCACCGAATCGGACGGCGCCACGCGCTTGGCAAATGGACCGTTCGGGTTGGCGGCTCGGGCCATCAGCGCCGCCAATGGCCCCGCGCCCTGAGCCGACGCCACGGCGGCGGGGGCGCCAAGGACGGCCAGGGAAAGGGCGAGGCGCAGGAGTCGGTTCATGGGAACCGGAAACCTAGTCGGTCGGCGGGGGAGACGGAACCGACCGGCAGAGGACCGTCCAAGGGGCCATCGAGCCGTCCAACGGGCCGTCAGCGCCCGCCCACGCATCAGCCGCGGAAGACGACGCCCGACTGCCCGGTTTCCGTGATTTCCACCGCGCTCAGCCCAGGGAGCGAGGGTTGCAACGCCTTCCATATCCAGGCCGCGAGGTGCTCGCTCGTGGGATTCTCCAGCCCGGGCACATCATTGAGGAAACGATGATCCAACGCCTCATGGACCGGGGCGAAGGCGCGCTGCAGCTCGGCAAAGTCGATGACGAATCCGGTCAGCGGATGCACCGGCCCAGAGACCGTGAGGCGCACACAGAAGGTGTGCCCGTGCACGCGTTCGCAGGGATGTCCTGCCGGAACCCCCGTCAACCGGCGGCCGGCCGCTATCGAAAACTCGCAATACGCATCCATAAGATCGAGTTGGTCCGGGGTTAGCGAATGCCCAGCGGCTTGTGCGTCTGCAGGCTCAACCGCCACTGCGGATGCGCCAGGCAATATGCGAGGGCCTGCCGCGTATTCTCGTCGCATGCCGGGCCATCCATGGGTTGCAGCGAAAAATATCTGAAGTCGAGGTGCCGAAACCGCTCGGGCTCGGCGCCTGCCTGCGGAAAGACCAGCTTCAACTCGTCGCCGCTGCGTGCCACCAACGGGGCGCCGGCCTTGGGGCTTACGCACGCCCAGTCGAGCCCGCGCGGCAGTGGCCGTGTGCCATTGGTCTCCACCGCCACGGTGAAGCCGCGCGCGTGCAGGGCGTCGATGGCGGCTTCGTCGAGTTGCAGCAGCGGCTCGCCTCCGGTGCACACCACATAGCGCGTGCGGCCCCCATCCTCGGGGCCGGGCCACGCCGCCGCCACGGCATCCGCCAACTCGGCGGCCGAGGAGTACTTGCCGCCGTCCGCTCCGGTGCCCACGAAGTCGGTGTCGCAGAACGTGCACACCGCGCTCGCTCGGTCCTCCTCGCGGCCGGTCCACAGATTGCATCCGGCGAACCGGCAGAAGACGGCCGGCCGACCGACGTGGACGCCCTCGCCCTGCAGTGTGTAGAAGATTTCCTTGACGGAATACATGAATAGACGGTAGACGGTGGACGGTAGACGGTAGACGGTGGACGGTAGACGGTGGACGGTAGACGGTAGAGGGCTACCGCTTCGTTTCCCGTGCGTACCGCGCGGGGTCGCTCAGCCCTGCTTGCTCGAACCCCCGCAGCCGCAGCGTGCATGCATCGCAGTGCCCGCAGGCCGCGCCATCGGGGGCCGGGTCGTAGCAACTCGTCGTCATGCCGTAGTCCACGCCCAGTGCCGTGCCCAGCTGCACGATTTCGGCTTTCGACATCTCGATCAGCGGCGCACGGATCTTCAGCTGGGTCGTCCCCTCCACCCCCGTGCGCGTCGCGAGGTTGGCCATGGCCTCGAACGCCGCCACGAACTGCGGGCGACAGTCGGGATACCCGCTGTAGTCGACCGCGTTGACGCCGATCAACACGTCCTGCGCGCCGAGCACCTCGGCCCACGCCATGGCGAAGGAAAGGAAGATCGTATTGCGCGCCGGCACGTACGTCACGGGAATGCCCGTGGCCATGGCCTGGTCGTCGCGGTCCTTGGGCA
>CANNKR010000008.1 GCA_947504615.1 Gemmatimonadota bacterium
GCCGCCTTCGTCCGGGGTGTGGTGACGTTCTACACCATGTACCACCAGCATCCGGTGGGGCAGTGGTTCATCCAGGTCTGCACCACGTCGTGCTGCAACTGCATGGGCGCCGAGGACGTGGTGAAGGCGTTCCTGCAGCAGACCGGCTGCGGCGAACTGGGCGTGACGTCGGCGGACGGCAAGTACACGGTGATCGAGGTGGAGTGCCTCGGCGCGTGCGGCTTCGCCACGCCGATCATGATCAACGACGAGTTCATTGAAAGCGTGACGCCGGAGAAAGTGGCCGGCATCCTGAAGCAATACGCGTAACGAGAAGACAAGCACCAAAGAGCGCGAGAACGCACGAACGCACGATTGCTCCGTTGTCCAGAGCCTGCCGTCTACCGCCTACCGTCTGAGCCATGGGTTTTCCCCACAAGTCACATCCGCGCGAAACACCGGTCCTCAGCAAGTACTTCGGCGATCCCGAAGCGCGATCGCTCGAGGGATGGAAGGCGCGCGGCGGCTACAAGGCGCTGCAGCAAGCGCTAGCCACGGATCCCGTGGCCGTCCAGAACGTCATCAAGGAATCGGGGCTCCGCGGTCGCGGTGGCGCCGGCTTCCCGACCGGCCTCAAATGGTCGTTCATGAAGCAGGGCGACGGCAAGCCGCACTACCTGTGCTGCAACGCCGACGAGTCCGAGCCCGGCACGTTCAAGGACCGCGAGATCATGCGGTGGACGCCGCACGGCCTTATTGAAGGGTGCGCGATCGGCGCCTACGCGATCGGCGCCGAGACGGCGTACATCTACATTCGCGGCGAGTTTACCGAGCCCATCGAGCGCATGGAGCTGGCGCTGGCCGAGGCCCGGGCCGCCGGCATCATCGGCGCCAATGCGATGGGGTCGGGCAAGAAGATCGACATCTGGGTGCACCGGGGTGCCGGCGCCTACATCTGCGGCGAAGAAACCGCCCTGATGAACTCCATCGAGGGCAAGCGCGGCAACCCGCGCATCAAGCCGCCGTTCCCGGCCGTGGCCGGCCTGTTCGGCATGCCGACGACGATCAACAACGTCGAGACACTGGCCGCCGTGCCGCACATCCTGAACAACGGCGCCGAGTGGTACAAGGCGATGTCGCTGTCGAGCCCGAAGAGCAACGGCAGCAAGCTCTTCTCGGTCTGCGGCAATGTGGCGAAGCCCGGCAACTACGAAGTGGTCATGGGCTTCTCCTTCAAGGAATTCCTGTACGACCTGTGCGGCGGCCCGCTGCCGGGACGCAAGTTCAAGGCGATCATCCCCGGCGGGTCGTCGGTGCCGGTGATCACCATCGAGGAAGCCGAGCAGGTCAAGATGGATTACGAAGGCTTCCTGGAGTTCGGCACCATGCTGGGCTCGGGCGGCGTGATCATCTTCGACGACGCCCAGTCGATGCCGAAGCAGCTCGCGCGCCTGGCGCGCTTCTACGCGCACGAAAGCTGCGCGCAGTGCACGCAGTGCCGCGAAGGCACGGCGTGGATGACCAAGATTCTCGAGCGCATCGTGGCCGGTCACGGCACCTTTGAAGACCTCGATACGATCTTCGAGCTCTCCGACAGCATGACCGGCAAGACGATCTGCGTGCTGAGCGATTCGTGCGGTGCGCCGGTGTGCAGCGGGATCACCAAGTTCCGGCACGAGTTCGAGGCCCTGATCACGGGCAAGCGCTCGTCCACCGTGGCGGTGACGGCCTGATGTCTGAACCCAAGCTCATCAACCTGACCATCGAGGGGCGCGCAGTCAGCGTCCCCGAGGGGACGACCATCCTCGAGGCGGCCAAGACCGCCGGGGTGCTCATCCCGCACTATTGCTACCACCCCGGGCTTCCCATCGCCGGTGTCTGCCGCATGTGCCTGGTGGACGTCGAGAAGATGCCCAAGCTCGCCCCGTCGTGCGCGACCACCGTGGGCGAAGGGCAGGTGGTGCACGTCTACAGCGAGAAGGCGCTCGAGGCCCGCAAGGGCGTGCTGGAGCTCCTGCTCATCAACCATCCGCTCGACTGTCCGATCTGCGATCAGGCCGGCGAGTGCGAACTGCAGGACTACACCTTCCAGGAAGGGCGTGCCGACTCGCGCTACCGCGAGCCCAAGCGCTTCACTGCCGCGGAAGACTTTGGCGGCGACGTGTTGTACGTCCAGAACCGCTGCATCCTGTGCACGCGGTGCGTGCGCTTCATGGATGACGTGGCGGAAGACACCGCCCTGTGCGTGCAGGAACGCGGCGACCGCGCCGGGATCGGGCGCTCGCCCAATCACGGCCTCACGCACGCGTGGGCATCGAATGTCGTCGACCTGTGCCCCGTGGGCGCGCTGATCAGCAAGGATTTCCTGAACAAGGCGCGCTCCTGGGATCTCGACCGGACGGCGTCGATCTGTCCCAACTGCTCGCAGGGGTGCAACATCACCCTCGAGACGCGCGATGCCGTGGTGGTGCGCATGAAGCCGCGGTCCAACACGGCCGTCAACCAGTACTACGCCTGCGACGAAGGGCGCCTGAACTACCACTGGATCAACCGCGCCGACCGGCTGGAGACGCCGGTGGTGGCCGGCAGGGCCGTGGAATGGGACGTCGCC
Source organism: Gemmatimonadota bacterium (assembly GCA_947504615.1). Taxonomy (GTDB): domain Bacteria; phylum Gemmatimonadota; class Gemmatimonadetes; order Gemmatimonadales; family Gemmatimonadaceae; genus PNKL01. The sequence goes on from CANNKR010000008.1 coordinate 2,591, forward strand.
ATTGCCGCTGCCGCTGCGGCACTCAAGGGAAAGAAGGCTCGCGTGGTTGCCAGTGCTTCACTCAGCAATGAGGCGCTGTACCTGCTGAAGCAGGTGATCGGTGCCACGGGTGGCAGCGGGGCGTTCCGCGTGATGCAGGGCGCCGAGGCGCCGCTGGCTGGCGTCCACGACCTGGCGCTCCGCGCGGACCGCGCGGCCAACGCCACGGGCGCGGAACTCCTCGGTTTCTCGCGTACTGATAATCCGCTCGCCGGCATCGGCAGTGGCGACGTGCTGGTGCTGGCGGGCGAGGAGTGCGTGGGCCTCGATACCACCGCCTTCGCGGCCGCTGCGGCCGTGATCGTGCTTGGCACGGCGGCGCCGGCGCAGCTTCCATCGAATGCGATCCTGCTTCCTGTGGCGAACTTCGCCGAGGAGGAGGGGACGTTCACCAACCTGCGAGGGCGCGTGCAGCGTTTCATGCAGGCCAAGGCCGCGCCCGGGTTCGCCCGGCCAACCTGGTCCGTATTGGCCGACCTGTTGGCAGCGCTCGGCTCCAAGGGCAACCTTGCGTCGGCCGAGTCGGTGTTTGCATCCCTCGCCGGCAGTGAAGCGCCCTTCGGTGGAATGAGCTACGACACACTCGCCCTCAAGGGCCAGATCGTGACGGGCGCGGGAGTGACGGCATGATGCACCACACCTCGCTGTTGCTGCAGGTGGCGAGCGGGCAGTTGCCGCCCACCATGGGCTGGTTCGTGATCTTTGCGATCATCAAGATGCTGGTGGCGTTCGGCATCTACCTGGTGTGCGTGGCGTACACCACGTTCGCCGAGCGACGCATCGCGGCCTGGATCCAGGACCGCCACGGCCCGAACCGCGTGGGGCCGCAGGGCATCTTCCAGGTGCTGGCCGACGGCGTCAAGAATTTCATGAAGGAAGAGACGCTGCCCGGTGGTGCGAACAAGGTGATGTTCATCCTGGCGCCTGCCCTCGCCTTCATTCCGTCGCTGGTGACGTGGGCGGTGATCCCGTTCGCCTCGCCGCTGCCGGTGCCCGGCGTTGGCCTCATCGACATGGTCGTGGCCAACCTGCCGATCGGCTTCCTGTTCACGTTGTCCATCAGCTCGCTGGGGGTCTACGGACTGACCATCGCGGGCTGGTCGTCGAACAACAAGTACGCCCTGCTCGGCGGCCTCCGCGCCTCGGCCCAGATGATCTCGTATGAGATCTCGATGGGAATGAGCACGGTCTGCGTGCTGCTGCTGGCCGGCAATGTCGGGCTGAACGAGATCATCACGCAGCAGGCGTCGCAGGGCTGGAACGTGATGCTGCTGACCATGGCGTTCTTCATCTTCGCGGTGTCGTCGCTGGCGGAAACCAACCGCGTGCCGTTCGACCTGCCGGAGGCCGAGTCGGAGCTGGTGGCCGGCTATCACGCCGAGTACAGCTCCATGAAGTATTCGATGTTCCCGATTGCCGAATACGCCAACATCATCACGGCGAGTTCGCTGATGGTGACGCTGTTCTTCGGCGGATGGGACATCCCGTTCACGTCGTGGGACAACCTGCCGCCGTGGACCGCGCTCAAGACGGTGCTGACGATGGGCCTGTATGTCGGCAAGGTCATGTTCTTCGTCTTCACGTTCATCTGGCTGCGCTGGACGCTGCCGCGCTTCCGCTACGACCAGCTGATGTCGATCGGGTGGAAGGTGTTGCTGCCCATGGCGCTCGTGTACATCACCGTGGTCGCCAGCCTGACGCTCGGGCTCGACGCCGCGGGGGTGGTGCGCACCGGCATGGGATTCAAGGCCGCGATGCTCGGCATGAACCTGGTGTTCGTCGGACTCGTGTTCTGGGTGCTCGACCGCGGGCGCATCGTGAGCCCGGCCTTCTCGCGCATTCAGCGCGCCGAGATTGCGCACCTGCGCGCCGTGTCGGAACGCAGTGACCTTTCGAATCAGCAGGGGACCTGATGGCGATCAAAGTGACGGTGTGCGAACGCCCCATCAGCGAGACGAGCTACGTGCGCGCCACGTTCAAGGGGCTGGCACTGACGCTCAAGCACCTGGTGGACCCGCACAAGGTGACCGTGCAGTACCCCGAGGAAAAGTGGGACATCGGGCCGCGCTGGCGCGGCACGCACCGCATGCTGACCACGGAGGATGGCAAGGCCAAGTGTGTGGCCTGCGGCCTCTGCCCGACGGTCTGCCCGGCCAACTGCATCAAGCTGGTGCCGGGCGAAGATGCGGAGGGCAACCGCTACCCGCTGGTGTTCGATATCGACGAGTTCCGCTGCATCTTCTGCGGCTATTGCCAGGAAGTGTGCCCGGAGGAGGCGATCCACCTCGGGCGGCATTACGAGAACGCCGAGTACGATCGCAAGAGCTTCGTCTACGACCTGGAACGTCTCACCGCGCAGACGCACCCTGTCTGCGAGATGTGGGACCCGGCTGACCCCAAGGGCGAATGATGCAAGTCAATCAATTCCACTCCCTGTTCTACGCCTTCACCTTCTATTTCTTCGGGTTGGTGGCGATCGCCAGTGCGATTGCCTTCGTGACCCGCAAGAGTCCGGTGGCGGCGGCCGTCTGGCTGGTGCTCGTCATGTTCTCCCTGGCGGCGCTGTACGTGATGCTCGACGCGCAATTCATTGGCGCCATACAGGTGCTGGTCTATACCGGCGCGATCATGGTCGTCTTCCTGTTCGTGATCATGCTCCTGAACCTCGGGAATCCGTCGGAACTGGCGGATGCCCGCGGCAAGTGGGGCTACCTGGCGGCGCTGCTCATCGGCCTGGTAATGCTCGCCGAGGTGATGGCGCTGACCCGCAGCAACACCATTGATCGGATGATCCCGCCCGACCTCGCGGCAAAGGCCGCAGCCGCGGCGGCTGCCCCGCTCGCCGGTGGCGTCATCGGGCCGATCGCCGCGCCACTCTTCAACGAGTACCTGCTGGCCTTCGAGCTGACGAGCGTGTTGCTGCTCGCTGCCATCGTCGGCGCCGTGGTGCTCAGCAAGCGGAGGACCAATGCTCGTTGAAGCGCTCGCCCTCTCGGCCGTGCTGTTCACGATCGGCGTGATCGGCGTGCTCACGCGCCGCAACGCGATCATCATCTTCATGTGTGTCGAGCTCATGCTCAATGCGGTGAACCTGTCGTTCGTCGCACTGAGCACGCTGCACGGGGCCACGGGGCAGGTGTTCGTGGTCTTCACGATGACCGTCGCGGCGGCTGAGGCCGCGGTGGGACTCGCCATCATCATCGCGATCTTCCGCCACACGCAGACGGTCAATCTCCAAAACATCAACATCCTCAAGGGATGATGATCCCCGCCATGACTCCCGAGGGGGCGCACCCGCTCGCGACAACCGTCGCGCGCCTGGTGTGGCTGCTCCCGCTGCTGCCGCTCCTCGGATTCCTGATCAACGGGACCCTGGCGATGCTTGGTGTCGCCAAGGTCGGCCCCGCCGATCCGTCGGCCGGCCATGATGAACACGCCCACGCCGCCCACACGGGCGGGCACGACGACCACGCCCATCACGCACCGACACGGCACAAGTTCGCCGGCATCGTGAGCCTGATCGGCCCGGGTGTCCTGATCGCCGCCTTCGGCCTGGCCGTCGCCTGCTTCCTGGCCATGCGCGGCGTCGAGATGGAGCATCCCTACATCGTCACGCTGTACCAGTGGATGCCGGTGGGCGACCTGAACCTCGCCGCCACCTTCCAGCTCGACCAGCTGTCGATGGTGATGGTGCTCGTGGTGACTGGCGTGGGCACCCTGATCCACGTGTTCAGCGTCGGGTACATGCAGGAGGACCCGGGCTATCCCCGGTACTTCGCGTACCTGAACCTGTTCATCTTCTTCATGCTGATCCTGGTGCTCGGTGGCAACTACCCGCTGCTGTTCGTGGGCTGGGAAGGCGTGGGGCTCTGCTCGTACCTGCTGATCGGTTTCTGGTTCTCGGAGAAGGCCAATGCGGACGCCGGCAAGAAGGCGTTCATCGTCAACCGCATCGGCGACTTCGGCTTCCTGGTGGCGATGTTCCTGATGTTCGCCAACCTCGGGGCGCTCGACTTCGGCAACGTGGCCGCCAAGGCTGCCGAGTTGCCGATGGGTGGCGTCATGGCCACGACCATCTGCCTCTTCCTGTTCCTCGGCTGCGCGGGCAAGAGCGCGCAGATCCCGTTGTACGTCTGGCTGCCGGACGCCATGGCCGGCCCGACGCCGGTCTCGGCCCTCATCCATGCGGCCACGATGGTGACGGCGGGCGTCTACCTGATCGCCCGCAGCGCGACGCTCTTCTCGATGGCGCCCACCGCGCAGCTGGTGGTCGCACTCGTCGGTGGCCTGACGGCGTTCTTTGCCGCGACGATCGGCCTCAAGCAGTGGGACATCAAGAAGGTGCTGGCGTACTCCACCGTCTCCCAGCTTGGCTACATGTTCGTGGCCGTCGGCGTCGGGGCGTACGTGGCCGGCATCTTCCATCTGGTCACGCACGCGTTCTTCAAGGCGCTGCTGTTCCTCGGGTCCGGCTCGGTGATCTACGCCATGCACGCGGCGTATCACGCCACGCACAAGCACGACGATGCGCAGGACATGCGCAACATGGGCGGCCTGCGGAAGTTTATGCCCGTCACGTTCTATCTCATGTGGATCGCGACGCTGGCCATCGCCGGCATCCCGTTCTTCTCCGGGTTCTTTTCCAAGGACGAGATCCTGGGCTCGGTGTTTGCCCGGGCGCACGGCTCCACATTGGCTGACGCCTCGCTGCTCGGCGTCCCCGGCGGCACCATCCTGATGCTCATCTATGGGCTCGGGCTCGCGTCGGCGCTCATGACGGCCATCTATATGACCCGCATGATGCTGTACACCTTCCACGGTCCCAACCGGACGGGCGAGGCGGAACGGCCGCACCTGGCCGAGGCACCGTGGATCATGACGGGACCGCTGGTGGTGCTCGGCGCCCTGTCGCTGGTGGGCGGCTGGCTGAACGTGCCGGCATTGCTCGGGGCCATCGGGCCCGTGGGCGTGCTGGATCACTGGCTGGAACCCGTCGTTGGCGAGGCGGCGTTGCGGACCACGCTGGGCGCGGCACCGCACATGACGCACGAGACGGAGTTGATGCTGGTGGGGGTGGCCATTGCCATTGCCACGGCCGGCATCGCCTTCGCGGTGTGGCGGCTCAAGCCGGCCGCGCTGGTCGCCAAGAAGGACGCGGTCGCCCCGCAGGGGATCGATCGCATACTGGAGAACAAGTATTTCGTGGACGAGGGCTACGACAAGGGCATCGTGCAGCCGACGCTGGACGTCTCGCGCGTGGTGCTCTGGAAGGGCCTCGACACCGGCATCATCGATGGCCTGTTCGTCAATGGCAGCGCCCTGTTGGCGCGGGCCATCGGCTGGATGGGATCACAGTTGCAAACGGGACAGGTGGGCACGTACGCCTGGGTCCTGTTGATCGGCGTCATCACACTGCTCGGCGCCTTCACCTTCCGGTAACCCATGACCGCGTTCCTCTCGTCGATCAATTACAGCGCCTGGATCGTTCCGGTCCTGCTGCTGCTGCCGGCGTTTGGCGCCGTGGGGCTCCTGGCGCATGCGCGACTCAGCGCAGGCGACGCGGCCGACAAGCGCTGGCGCGAAGCCCGTCTGCTCGCCCTCGCCTTCTTCGTGGCCGAGGCCATTCTCTCGCTTGGACTCTGGTGGTCGGTGGATCCGGCCGTGGCGGGATGGCAAGCCGCCGTGGACCTGCCGTGGATTCCGCAGTGGGGCATCCGATTCACCGTCGGCCTCGACGGCATCTCCATGACGCTGGTGCTCCTGACCACGTTGCTGATGCCGCTGGTCATCCTCGGCAGCTGGACCAGCATCCGGTCCAAGGTGCACAGCTACTACGCGCTGCTGATGCTCCTGACCGTCGGGATGCTGGGCGTGTTCGTCTCGCTCGATCTCGTGCTCTTCTACGTGATGTGGGAGATCATGCTGGTGCCGATGTACCTGATCATCGGTGTGTGGGGCGGGGAACGGCGGCTCTACGCGAGCCTCAAGTTCTTCATCTACACGATGGTCGGATCGCTGCTGATGCTGGTGGCCATCCTGTACCTCGGCTCCGAGGCGTCGCGCGTGCTCGGCAGTCCCACCTTCAGTTATGACTTCATCCTGAATAACGTGCGGCTCGACCCGACCACCACGCTGTGGCTGTTCGGGGCCTTCGCGCTGGCCTTCGCGGTGAAAGTGCCGATGTTCCCGTTCCATACGTGGCTCCCCGACGCACACGTCGAGGCGCCCACCGCCGGTTCGGTGATCCTGGCGGCCATCATGCTGAAGATGGGCACCTTCGGGTTCATTCGTTTCGCGCTGCCGCTCTTCCCGTCGGCGGCCATGAACCCCGCGGTGCGCACGTTCATGGTGACGCTGGCCGTCATCGGGATCGTGTACGGAGCGCTGGTGGCGCTCGTCCAGCCCGATTTCAAGAAGCTGGTGGCCTATTCGTCGGTGAGTCACCTGGGCTTCGTGATGCTCGGCATCTTTGCGCTGACCGTCGAGTCGATGCAGGGCGCGCTGATGGTGACCATCAACCATGGCGTCTCCACGGGCGCGCTGTTCCTCCTGATCGGCATGATCTACGAACGCCGGCACACGCGCATGATCGCGGACTACGGCGGTATCGCCAAGGTCGTGCCGATCTTCGCCACGATCCTCACCATCGTGTGCCTCAGCAGCATCGGCGTGCCGGGGACCAACGGTTTCATCGGCGAGTTCCTGGTGCTGGTCGGCTCGTACAAGACGCAACCGCTGGCCACCATCATCGCCGCCACGAGCGTGGTCTTTGCCGCGGCGTACATGCTGTGGGCCCTGCAGCGCATCATCTACAACCCGATGACGAAGCCGGAGAACGAGGGGCTCAAGGACCTCAACTGGCGCGAGATCGGGTTGATGGTACCGTTGCTGATCGCCATCCTCTGGCTGGGCGTCTATCCCAAGCCGCTACTCGACAAGACCGAACCGGCCGCCCGTCGCCTCGTCGAATCCGTGCAGACGGCCGCCGCGCGCACGCCGGCGCGCGCCACCAACGGGGCGCGATAAATGAACTACGAACTCGCGAATCCGTCGCAGCTCATGCAGGCCTTCGCGCCCGACCTGCTGCTCATGGGCGGGGCGATGGTGCTGATGCTGTGGGCCGCCTGGCGCCCCGAGTCCAATGAGCACCAGCGCGCCGTCGGCAAGGCGTCGCTCGCGCTCATCGCCGCCACCATCGGCATGACGCTCTGGTACTCCACCCGAGGCCTCTCGTCGAGCCTCGGGGTGATTGCCGTCGACAACTTCCGGTGGGCCACCGACCTCATTTGCCTGCTTGGGGCAGCCGGGGCCATCGCGCTCAGCATGGACTACAACGTCCGGGAGCGCATTCTCCCCGCCGAGTCGCACGTGCTGGTGCTGTTCGCCACGTCCGGCATGATGGTCCTGGCGGCCGCGCGCGACCTGATGATCGTGTTTCTGGGCATCGAGCTGATGTCCGTGGCCATCTACGTGCTGGCCGGGCTGAATCGGCGCAGCGAGAAGTCGGCCGAGGGCTCGCTCAAGTATTTCCTGCTCGGCGCGTTCGCCACGGGGTTCCTGCTCTACGGCGTGGCGCTCATTTACGGGGCGACGGGGTCGACCAACCTCGTCGAAATCGGAGAGCGGGTCGTGCGCGGCAACTTCATCGGCCATCCGATGATGCTGGTGGGCACTGGGCTGCTCCTCGTGGGGTTCGGTTTCAAGGTGGCCGCGGCGCCCTTCCACATGTGGGCACCCGACGTCTATGAGGGCGCCCCCACGCCGATCACCGCCTTCATGGCGACCGCCGTGAAGGCCGCGGCGTTCGCCACGTTCCTGCGCGTCTGGATCGAGGCGATGCCCGGCATGGGCGAGGCCTGGTTTGCCCCGATCTGGTGGCTGGCGGCGTTGGCGATGTTCCTCGGCAACACGGTGGCGCTGGCGCAGCGCAACATGAAGCGGCTGCTGGCCTACTCGTCCATCGCCCATACCGGGTACCTGTTGGTGGCCGTGGCGACCGGGACACTCGGCGGGTCGGCTGCGTTCCTGTTTTACCTGGTGGCGTACTCGCTGGCCTCGTTCGGGGCGTTCGCTGTGGTGATCACGGTGGGACGTGAGGGCGATGCCAACAACGATCTCTCGGACTATGAAGGCCTGTGGAGTGTGCGCCCCTGGCTGGCCATCGCGATGAGCGTCTTCATGCTGTCGCTCATGGGCTTTCCGGTATTCGGCGGCATTGGCTTCTTCGGCAAGTGGTACTTGCTGATGGCTGCCATCGAAGCGCCACGGCCGTTGACGACGCTCGCCATCGTGCTCGTGCTCACCTCGGTGGTGTCGGCGGGCTACTATCTGAATGTCGTGCGGGTGATGTTCATGAAGCCGCGACCCGAGGGGGCCCGGGACCCAGAGCCGGCAGGCGCGCTGACACGCGGCGTCGTCCTTGCCACCGCGGTGGCAATCCTCGCCCTGGGCATCATGCCGACGCGCGTGATCTCCTGGAGTCGCGGGAGTATCCCCCGACCCCCGCATGTTCAGGCGGCGGCCGTCGACGCACCCCGCTAAGTCCCGACGACGCCTCGCTTCCGCGGGGCGTTCGTCTGTCGTACTCTGGCCCACCCTGTCCCTCTCCCTCCCATGATCAACGCCGGCATCTTCCGTCAGTATGACATCCGTGGCGTGGTTGACGACGACCTCACCCTCGAAGCCGCTGAGGGCGTCGGGCGTGGCTACGCCGCATTGCTTGCCGAGCGCAACATTCGCGGTGCCGTGGCGGTGGGTCGCGATAACCGGCCGAGCGGCCCTGCGTTGCGTGACGCGCTGGTGAAGGGACTCACTGACTGCGGCGTGGACGTGGTCGACATCGGCGAAGTGCCGACGCCCGCGCTGTACTGGAGCCTGCATCACGAAGCGGTGGTGGGCGGGATCCAGATCACCGGGTCGCACAATCCTCCCGAGTTCAACGGCTTCAAGTTGTGCGTCGGCACCGGGTCGTTGCACGGGGATGGCATCCAGCGGCTGCACACGCTCATCGAGGGGGCGTCCAGCGCCCCGAAACGCGGCACCGTCCGTCAGGTGGCGCTGCTGGACGAGTACGTGAAGGACATTGCCGCCCGGGCCGGGGCGATCACGCGGCCCATCAAGGTGGTGGTGGACTGTGGCAACGGCGCCGGAGCGCTGGCGGCGCCGCAACTGTTTGCCGCCCTGGGCGTGGACGCCGAGCTCATCTTCGCCGAGAGCGACGGCACCTTCCCGAATCACCATCCGGACCCCACGGTCGTCGAGAACCTGCAGGATCTCATCGCCACCGTGAAGCGCAACGGCGCCGAGTTGGGCATCGGTTTCGATGGTGACGCGGACCGCATCGGCATCGTCGACCGCGACGGGACGATCATCTGGGGCGACTACCTGCTGATCCTGTACGCCCGCGACGTGCTGGCGCGTACTGGCGCGGGGCAGTCCATCATTTTTGACGTCAAGTGCTCGCAGGCGCTCCCCGACGCGATTCGGGCCGCGGGTGGTGCGCCGGTGATGTGGAAGACGGGGCATTCCCTCATCAAGGACAAGATGAAGGAGTTGCACGCGCCGCTGGCCGGCGAGATGTCTGGCCACATGTTCTTCACCGAAGGATTCTACGGCCACGACGACGCGCTCTACGGCGCGGCGCGGCTGCTGCGCATCCTCAGCGACACCGGGAAGCGCGTGGATGAGCTGCTCGCGGACGTTCCGCGATTCGTCAGCACACCGGAGCTCCGCGTGGACTGTCCCGATGACCGCAAGTTCGCGGTCGTGGCGGCGGCGCAGAAGCACTTTGCCGCGCATCGCGACGTGATCGACGTCGATGGCGCGCGCATTCTGTTCGGCGACGGGTGGGGGCTGATCCGCGCATCCAACACGCAGCCGATCCTGGTGCTGCGGTTCGAAGCGCTGTCCGAGCAGCGCCTGGCCGAGATCCGCGGCGAGGTGGAGGGGTGGCTCGTCACGCAGGGCGTCGGGGGATAGGCATGACAGCGCGACGCGGGCTTGCACTCGCGGGCGTGGCACTGGCGCTGTTGCTCGTCACGGGACGCGTTGCCGCGGGCATGTATGCCGACTGGGCCTGGTACGGCGCCCTTGGCGCCGGCGCGCTGTGGAGCACCCGGGTGGCCGCGTTGACGACGTTGCGGGCCGGGCTGTTCGCCCTGGCCTTTGGCTTCGCCCTCGTGAACCTGCTGGTGATGCGGCGCTCCATCGTGTCGCTGGTCATGCCGCGGCGGCTGGGCAACCTCGAAATCGGCGAGGCCATTCCCGGGGGCGTGCTTACCGGGATTGCGGCGATGCTGAGCGCCGCCATCGCCGCCATCGTCGCGTTCCCCCAGGACGACTGGCTGACGCTGGTGCGCGCGTTCTGGGCGAGGCCGATTGGTGAAATGGATCCGTATCTGGGGCGCGACATGGCGTTCTGGATGGGTTGGCTGCCGTTCGAGCGCGGCCTCCACGAATGGTGCGTCACGCTGGCGGTGGTGGTCGGCATGGCCGTGCTCATGCTGTATGCATTGACGCCGTCCGTGCGGATGACACGCGCCGGCGTGCAGGTATCCACCTGGGTGCGCCGTCATTTCGCCCTGTATTCCGCCGTCCTGCTGCTGTTGGTGGCCTGGGGCTATCGCCTCGATGCGTTCGACCTGCTCATTCACGGCAGCGGCACGCGCGAGGCATTCGTCGCCTTTGATCATCTGGTGATGTATCCGTACCTCCTTGCGCTCGGAGTCGGGACCGCCGCAGTCGGAATCCTCGTGGCGTGGACCGGCTGGGCGGGGCACCAGCGAACGACGATCAGCGCGCTTCTGCTCGTCCTCATCGCGGGGCCGGTACTGCGCCTGCTGCTGCCGGTGCTCGACGGTCGGGCGGCCACCGAGCGCGAGCGAGCGGCCCTCGACCGTCCCTATCAGAACACGCGCATCCTGTACACGCGCCGGGCGTATGCGGTGGACGACATCATCAGGGGCGAGAGCGCCGACAGCGTGCGACTGCCGAGCGCCGCCGTGGCCCTGAGCGCCAGCGGGTGGGATCCGGCAGCGCTGGCGCGTGCGATGGCCGACGAGCCGGGAGTGGTCGCCGTCCAGGGGGCGACCACCTGGGGGAGCGGGGCTGAGGGCGCGTTGCGTGCCGCGATCGTGCTTGGCAGTGCCGGCTTGGATGCCGGTCGGGCGGCGGGTGCGGTGCAATACGCCAACCCGGCCGACGCCGGATATCGCGGAGCCCCCGTCCCGAGCCCGGACGGGGCGGTTCCCTCGGTGCCGCCGCTCACTGTCGGGTTGGACCTTCCACGCGTCCTCGTCGTGCACGATACGCTGGGGCGCGTGGCCGCCCCGGCCTTCGTTGCCGGCTGGCGTCGGGTCGCGCTCGCCTGGAGCGTCCGCGATTTCCGGTTGTCCCTCAGTGAGGCCGACCCACGGTACGCGCGCCTGCTGTTGCGGCGAGACGTGCGCGATCGGGTGCAGGCGCTGCTCCCGTTCTTTTCGACGGGGGGCACCCCCCAGGCACTGCTCGTCGGGGACTCGCTGTGGTGGGCCGTCGAGCTCTTCAATGCCAGCGCCGATTATCCACTCTCCGAGCCGATTTCGGTGGACGGGGTGGCCGCGCGGTATGCGGTGGCGGCGGGCGTGGCGCTCGTCAACGCCCACAGCGGTCGCGTCATGGCGGTCCTTGGGGAACGCCCGGACCGGGTGACTCGCTGGTGGCGTGACCGGCTGCCCTCCTTGTTTGTGAAACGCAGTCAGGTCGCACCGGAACTGCTGCTGGCACTCCCCGCGCCGGTGGACCGGGCGATGGTGCAAGGCACCGCTCTCGCGCTGACGGGGTTTCGGCGCGACACGCTGGCGGCACATCCGCTGTTCCAGGCGGACGATGCCGATCCCGATCTCCTCCCCGGGGCGCCGACGCCATTCATTTCGGCGGCGGCTGGGCGTCCGCTCGCCTGGGGGGTGCCGGTCGTGGACGGCGTCGATCACCTGCGTGGTGTCTTCGTGGCCGTCGGAGGCGTTCGATCGCGCACGGTGCTGATCGAGGCGCCGGACACGGTCCGCTGGACCGGGGTGCTCGGCAAGCTGCAGCGCTCGGCGGATAGCGCCCATTTCAGCCGCTCGCTGCGCCATCCCCGCCGCGGGCGCGTGCAGGTAGTTCCCACGACCGACGGAATGGCCGTGTTGCAGAGCTTCTACGACTGGCCGCCGGATCGGGAACCGATGCTGGCCGGGGTGGTGGCGCTGAGGGCGGGGCAGGCTCGTTCGGGCAGCTCCTTGGCGAGCGCGCTGGGGGCTCCCGGCCTTGCGGCCACCGCGGACGCCACTTTACGGCTGCGTCTCGCACGGAGCTATGCCGATCTCCGCGACGCCCTGCGCCGCGAGGACTGGATCGCCTTTGGTCGCGCGATGGACACGCTTCGGCGACTCGCGAGCGAGCGGTTCTAGCCTAGGGGTCTCCCTGACAGCCGCAACGGAATGAACGGGTGTATCGTGAAGGAAGCCAGTACATCCCGTCGGCTGTTGCCTTTCGTCAAGTGCTTCGTCAGAAGGTACAGCGCTCTCCGTAGTAGCACTCTGGTACCGCATCACATACCAGACGTCGGAGAGCAGGGAACGACCATCAATCCCACGACCAGTGACACCGCAAATCTCCGCTCACCGAGAGCAGGCTCCTGGCCAGCATCCGTCGGCGCCGGTTCGTCGCCCGGCGCTGACGCCGCCTACGCCAGCGCCTGCGGTCACGCGCGACCGAGAGGGCCAACGGCAGCGCTGGGTATTGATCATCCTGTCGCTGCCGCTTGCCGTCATCAACGTGCTTGGCATCTCCTACTATCTGGCATCTCCGGCCGGGCGGGTTCGCCATCCGTTGCACTCGCTGCTGCGCCCGTCGGGTGCCGTGGGCCAGACCACCGGCATTATCGCCTTCGTGATCTTCGTCTTCCTCTGGCTGTATCCCCTGCGGAAGAAGTACCGGAAGCTGGCCTTCACCGGCGCCGTCGGCCGCTGGCTCGACGTGCACGTGACGTCAGCGCTCCTGTTGCCACTGCTGCTCGGGACGCATGCCGCCTGGCGTTCGGAAGGCGTGATCGGCCTGGGACTCGTGGCGATGCTGGTCGTCATCGCCAGCGGCGTGGTCGGCCGGTACCTCTACACGCGCATTCCGCGTGCACGCAGCGGGGTGGAACTCTCGCGGGATGAAGTGGCCGCGACGCGGCGTGATCTGCTGGAACGGCTCGCTGATACCACGGGCGTGACGGCGGATGAAATGGAGGGCATGCTGGCGACGGGGGGCGACCCCGAGGCGCGCGGGTTGGTGCCGGCCCTGCGCCGCATGATGCTGAATGACCTGACGCGCGCCCGGCGGTGCCGTGAGTTGCGTACGCGCTTCGCGACGCTGCAGGGATCGACGGGTCGGTCGCTCGCCGGCCGGGCACTCGACGAGGCCGTGGCCCTGGCGGACAAGGAGATCGCGCTCGACCAGCAGGCGCGCATGCTCGACGCCACCCACCGCGTGTTCAAGTTCTGGCACGTCGCCCATCGTCCGTTTGCCATCACGGCGCTGCTGGCCGTTTTCGTGCACGTGGTGGTCGTGGTCTCGTTCGGCGCGACCTGGTTCTGGTAGACGAATGATCTGGACGACGCTCGGGTTTTTCGCGCTCACGGCGCTCATGATCTGGTTTCACCTGCGAGGCAGCGGGGCGCCGGCTCGGCCCAGCGCGTCCGTCGCGCGCCCCACCTTTCCCTGTCCGCGATGCGGCGCCAAGGTCACGGTGAACAGCACCTTCTGTCCGTCCTGCGGAGTGCCGCAGTCGGCCTTCGAGGTGGTGTCGGCGCTTGAGGTGACAGGTCCTGAAGTCGTCGGCGGAGTGCCCAAGGCGGCCGTTCGCGCCGACATGTGCGTGGGCTGCGGGACCTGCGTCGCGTCGTGCCCGGAAGAAGGAGCCCTCGTCATGCGGGGCAAGCTGGCCGTCGTGATCGATGCCCTCTGCAAGGGGCACGGCGAGTGCGTCCGCGGTTGTCCGGTCAGTGCGATTTCGGTGACCACGGGGGCGGCAGTGAACCGCGTGCGCGTCCCGCTGATCGACGCGAACTTCGAGACGAACGTCCCGGGGCTGTACATCGTGGGTGAACTCGGCGGGCGTGGACTCATCAAGAACGCCATCAATGAAGGCAAGATGGCGTCGGAGCACGTGTACAAGGCGCTCGAGGGGACCGAGGCCCCCACGTCCTCCGAACCATTCGTGGACGTGGCGATCGTAGGGTCTGGCCCGGCGGGACTGAGTGCCGGACTCGAAGCCATGCGGCGCCACCTCAGCGTCGTCGTCATCGAGCAAGGGTCGCTGTCCGACACCGTACGCAAGTATCCCCGCCACAAGCTGCTCCTGGCGGAGCCCGTCGCCGTGCCGTTGTACGGGGACCTCTGGATCGCGGACGCCTCCAAGGAGTCGCTGCTGCAGGTCTGGGAGACGATCGTGGCGAACACCGGCCTGCCGGTGCGCACCGGGGAACGCGTCACGGCCGTCACGAGGGAGGGGGCCTTCCTCCGCGTGGAGACCAGTCTCGGATCGCAGCTCGCGCGCAAGGTCGTGCTCGCGCTCGGACGCCGCGGCACGCCACGGAAGCTGGGCGTACCGGGAGAGGAAATGGACAAGGTCTTCTACGACATCGTGGAGATGGAGGCGTTCGCCGGGAAGCACGTGTTGATCGTGGGCGGCGGAGACAGCGCCATCGAGTCGGTGCTCGGTCTCGTCAACCAGCCGGACACTACCGTGACGCTGTCGTATCGCGGCAAGGCCTGGGACCGGGTGAAGGAGCGCAATCGCGAGAAGCTCCAGAAGGTGATCGACGCCGGCAAGGTGACGTCGCTGCTGGAAAGCAGCGTGCGCGAGATCCGGGCGGACGTTGCCGTCATCGAAGTGGACGGCGAGACCACGATCCTGCCCAACGACTTCGTGGTCATTCGTATCGGCGGCGATGCGCCGTTCGCGATGCTGGAGCGCCTCGGCGTCCGGATCGTGGAGAAGGAACTGCCCACCGGCGCGAAGGCCGGGTAAGGGATGCGGCTCCTGTGCGCCGCCGTGTTGCTGTTCGCCCTGCTCGCGAGCGGACGCACGTTGTCGGCGCAGATCTCTCCGGGACCGCTGGCCAAAGCTCACGCCAAGCTGGAGGGCTCAGGCAACTGTGTGCAGTGTCACGGGCTCAAGAAAGAGCCCATCACGCAGCGATGCCTGGCCTGCCACAAGGAAGTGGCGTGGTTGATCGAGCGTGACCGAGGCGTGCATGCGCGCGCCCGCCTGGGCGCGAAACAGGACTGTGCGACCTGTCACCCGGATCATGCGGGGGTCGACTTTGCCCTGATCGACTGGGGGGAGGGCGGGCGGACGAAGTTCGATCACAAGCGCGCCGGCTGGGTGCTGGAAGGCAAGCACCAGCGCGCGAAGTGCGAGTCGTGCCACAAGACCGAGTTGCGGCATTCGCCGGCGGCTCCGCTCTCCCCGCGCGTCACCGGGGCGGGCTGGATGGGGCTGGAGTCCAGCTGCATCTCGTGCCACGCGCGCGACGACGTGCACAAGGAATCGCTGGGGACCAGCTGCGAACGCTGTCATGACGCCGCCGACTGGAAGAAGCCGACGCTGTTCGACCATGCGAAGTCCAAGTACCCGCTCACCGGCAAGCACATCGATGTCGCGTGCGACAAGTGCCACAAGGCGGCAAAGTTCGCACTGAAGCCGGACAGCGAAGGCCGCGTCATTGGGCGGTACAAGCCGATTCCCAGCGGCGAATGCTCCGACTGCCACGTCGACCCGCACAAGGGGCGCCTGTCGCCCAAGTGCGGGCAGTGTCACTCGACGACCAGTTTCACTGTCGTCGACAAGACGGGGTTCGACCACAGCCTCACGCGGTATCTACTCCTGGGCAAGCATCGCACGGTACAATGCGAGTCGTGCCATGGCGTCAAGCTGGCGAAGAAGACGCCGGCGTATGCCAAGTGCAGCGACTGTCACGCCGATGCGCACCTGGGACGGGGGACGCTGCTGGGCCTGCCGGCGGACTGTGCATCCTGCCATCGCGTGGACGGGTTTGCGCCGTCGACGTATACGCTGGCGCAGCACAGCGGGGCGCGCTTCGCTTTGACCGGCAAGCATGCCGCCGTGAAGTGCGCAGCCTGCCATCTGGCCAAGGATTCGGTGGTGCGCACGACCAAGCAGGTGGTGCAGCGCGTGCAGCTCCGTCCGGCCTCGGCCACGTGCGGCAACTGTCATGCAGATGCGCATGGCGGCGAGCTGGCGACGGCGGAAAGCCGGGGCCTGTGCACCGCGTGTCACACGGACGCGGGATGGCTGCCCAGCACCTTCACCGTGGCAAAGCACGCCGCCCTGAAGTTGCCGCTGGACGGTGCGCATGCCACCGCCGCCTGCAAGAGCTGCCATATCGCGCAGGTTGCCAAGGCAGCCACCGTACCCGATTTTCCGCGGCCCTCCGCGAACACCGTCTCGCTCCGCCTGAGCGGCGCCGCCTGTGACGCCTGCCACGTGGATCCGCATGCCGGCCGATACAGCGTCGGTGGCAAGAACGCCCCGGCGGATGGGTGCCGGGCCTGCCACGACAGCCGGCACTTCATGCCCTCGACGTTGGCGGTGGCCCGGCACGCGACGTTCGGGTTCACGTTGTCGGGTGCGCATCGCGCGCTCCCTTGCCGAGACTGTCACAAGGAACTCGGGGGGATCCCGTTGAAGTCGACGCTTCGCCTGGTCGCCACGACCACGGCCCGGCTTCCTTTCAACGCCCCCCCGCGTACCGCATGCACCACCTGTCATACCGATCCGCACGGCGGGCAGTTCACCGGTCGTCGCGGTGGCGCCAATTGCGATGCCTGTCATGACGTCGCGCAGTGGTTGGGCAGTACCCGATTTGTCCACGATCGCGATGCGTCTTTCCCGCTGGCCGGCGCGCACCAACGCGTCCCCTGCGCCTCGTGCCATGTGCGCGTGACGCAGTCCGGCGGGGAACCCCGCGTGCAGTACCGTCCGCTCCCTTCCAGCTGTGAGAGCTGCCACAAGGCGGACGCACCAAGGAGAGTTCCATGAGATCGGCGATGATGCTGGTAGCCCTGCTCGCAACGCTGGTGGTACCGGCGCGTGCGCAGGTCATCAACAATCCGCACGGCCCGTCCATCGGCGCGTGCATCACCTGCCATCGGGCCGAGAGCTGGCGTCCTGCCCAGATCAGCCGCGACTTCCGTCACGCCGAGCAGTCCTTTCCGCTGGACGGCGCGCACCTGCGCACCGCCTGCACGGCGTGCCACACGTCGCTCGATTTCTCCAAGGCCTCGCCGAACTGCGCGCAGTGCCACCGCGACGTGCACAAATCGGAGCTCGGCTCCGACTGCGGGCGCTGCCACACGACGCGCAGCTTCGTCGACCAGACGAACCTGAAGCGGATGCACGAGATGACGCGATTCCCGTTGCGCGGCGCGCATGCGCCCCTCGCCTGCGAGGCGTGTCACACGGCGGCGCAGCCCGGCCAGTCGCAGTACGTGCGGCGTCCGACCACGTGCATCAGCTGTCACGTGGCGACCTACCGCTCGGCGCTTTCGCCAGACCACCAGGCGGCGCAGTTCCCGCAGGACTGCACGCTGTGTCACACGATGAACAGCTGGACGGGCGGCACGTTTGACCACGCGACGACCCGGTATCCGCTGCAGGGTGCGCACGCCACCGTCGCCTGCCAGAAGTGCCACAGTGACGGCGTGTTTCGCGGCAAGACCACCACGTGCATCGGCTGTCACCAGGCGGACTTCACGTGGAGCAAGGCGCCGCCGCATGCCGCGTCCGGCTTTCCGACCGACTGCCTGACCTGCCACACGATGACGCACTGGAAGGGGGCCCTCTTCAATCACGACAAATCGGGGTTCCCCCTGACCGGCGCCCACCGAGCCACACTCTGCTCGCAGTGTCACGCCGACAACGTGTACAAGGGCAAGGCGTCCACGTGCCTGAGTTGCCACAAGAGCAACTATGACCTGTCGACGCGACCGGCGCACTCGCAGATCGGTTTTTCCACGGCCTGTCTCGCGTGCCACGGCACGTCGACCTGGGTGGGCGGTCTCTTCGATCACAACGCGACGGCGTTCCCGCTGACCGGCGCGCACCGCACCGCCAGCTGCAACAACTGCCATGCAGACGGCGTCTATCGCGGCCGCCCGTCGACGTGCGTGGCCTGCCATCAGAAGGACTACACGACCAGCAAGAATCCGCCGCACGCCGCGGGCGGGTTCCCGACCACCTGTGCCCAGTGCCACGGCACCACCACCTGGCTCGGCACCGGCTTCGATCACTCCGCGACGACCTTCCCGCTCCTCGGCGCGCACAAGACGGTGCTGTGCACGTCGTGTCACAGCGATGGGGTCTACAAGGGCAAGAACAGCGCCTGCGCGTCGTGCCACCAGGCCGTCTACACCGCCTCGCTGCATCCGCCGCACGCGCAACTGGGTTTCTCGACGACCTGCTCCACCTGTCACACGACGGTGAGTTGGGCCGGCGGCACGTTCGACCACAACGCGTCGGCCTTCCCGCTGACGGGCGCGCATCGCACGGTGAGCTGCAACAACTGCCACGCCGACGGTGTCTACCGCGGACGCGCGTCCGCCTGCGTCGCCTGTCACCAGAAGAACTACACCGCGACCACCGCGCCGGCGCACGTGGCCGGAGGGTATTCGACCAGCTGCCAGACGTGCCACGGGACCACCTCGTGGCTCAGTTCCGCCTTTGATCATTCCAACACCCTCTTCCCCCTGGCCGGGGCCCACAAGACCGTCGCCTGTTCGTCGTGCCACGGGGACGGCGTGTACAAGGGCAAGAGCACCGCGTGCGCGTCGTGCCACCAGCCGGCCTATGCCGCGGCGGCGCATCCGCCGCACGCGCAACTAGGATTTTCGACCGTCTGCTCGAGTTGCCACACGACGACCGCCTGGACCGGGGGCACGTTCGACCACAGCACGTCCGCGTTCCCGTTGACCGGCGCGCATCGCACGGTGGCCTGCAACACGTGCCATGCGGACGGCGTGTATCGTGGAAAACCGTCCACGTGCGTGGCGTGCCACCAGAAGAACTACAGTGCCACCACCACGCCGCCGCACGCCGCGTCCGGGTTCCCGACGACGTGCTCGACGTGCCACGGCACCACGACGTGGCTGGGTTCCGGATTCAACCATGCCGTGACGGCGTTCCCGCTCACGGGGGCGCATCGCACCGTCACCTGCACCTCCTGTCACGGCGACGGGGTCTACAAGGGCAAGAGCGCGGTGTGCTCGTCCTGCCACCAGCCCGCGTTCACGGCGTCGCTCCATCCGCCGCATGCGCAGTTGGGGTTCTCGACCACCTGTTCGAGTTGCCATACGACGACGGCATGGGCCGGGGGGACGTTCGATCACGCCACCACCCGGTTTGCGCTCGCCGGTGCGCATCGCGCGGTGTCGTGCAACGGCTGTCACGCGGACAACGTGTATCGCGGCAAGTCGATGCTGTGTGCGTCGTGCCATCTGGCGCGCTATACCGCCGCGACGACGCCACCGCATGCGGCGTCGGGATTCCCCACGACCTGTGAGGTCTGCCACGGCACGACGGCGTGGGTTCCTTCCACCTTCAATCACCAGACCACCCGCTTCCCGCTGACGGGCGCCCACGTCACCAAGCCGTGCACGGCCTGTCACGGCGACGGGGTGTACCGAGGCAAGGTGATGACCTGCGTCGGCTGCCATCTGGCAACGTACAACGCCACCACCAACCCGAACCACAAGGCCGCGAGCTTCCCGACGGCCTGTGAGTCGTGCCACACCACCACGCGGTGGCTGGGGGCGACCTTCAACCACGACGGCTCGTTCTTCCCGATCTACTCCGGCAAGCACAAGGGGCGCTGGACAACCTGCGCCGACTGCCACACGGTGTCCACGAACTATGGGTCGTTCTCGTGCTTCTCGTGCCACCGCCAGACGACGATGGACAGCAAGCACAAGGGTCGCACCGGCTACCGGTACGACAGCGCGCTGTGCTACCAGTGCCATCCGGCCGGGAAGGCCTGATGCATGGATTCCTGCGAACTATTGGTGTCCTGACGCTGCTGCTGGGCGCGATGCCAGCGGTTGTGTCGGGTCAACAGACGTCGGCGACTCCTCGGTCCGCGTCCTCCCCCCCGACGTCCGCCGCCCCGGCGAGCGGGCCGGCCTGGACGCGCATCACGTATATCAGCGGCGCCACCATCTACCTGGAAGTCGGGGCAAAAGCCGGGCTCACCGAGGGTGGTGGCCTGGACGTCGTCCGTTCGGGTGCAGTCATCGCCCGCCTGCAGGTCACGGCGCTGTCGTCCAACCGGGCGGCCTGCGAGGCCACATCGCACGTGACCGAGGTGGTCGTTGGGGATTCCGTGCGGTTCACCCCGGTGGCCGTCCCGGCCGCGGTAGCCGCCGGCGATGCCCAATCCGGGCGACGCACGGCTACCTCGTCACGAAAGGCGGTCGGCATCCGCGGCCGGCTCGGTCTGCGCTATCTCGTCGTGGCGCCGGACGGCGGCGGCGGCGGGGGGCTGCAGCAGCCCGCCTACGACCTGCGCCTGGACGGGCAGCACATCGGCGGAACCAGTATTGGGGTGACCGCCGACGTGCGGGCACAGCGCACCCAATACACCGCCAGCGGCTCGCAGTCGGTGCGCGCGCCACTGAACGTCACGCGCGTCTATCAGGCGGCGCTCTCGTGGACGGGCGCGTCGTCTGGCGCCCGGGTGACGCTGGGTCGGCAGTTCGCGTCGGCGCTGTCCACCGTCGGGCTCTTCGATGGACTCAGCCTCGATCTCGACCGTCGATATTATAGCACCGGCGGGTTTGCCGGTTCGCAGCCCGACGCGGCGTCGTTCGGGACCTCCGGCCGAGTTCGGGAATATGGGGTCTATGGCCAGGTGCACACCCGGGCCGGAACATCCACGCCGACGTCGCTGACGCTTGGCGGCGTCGGATCGTACGTGGGCCCCGAGGTGGACCGGGAATACGCGTTCGCTCGTTTCATCACCAACAACCGCTGGCTCTCGGTCTACGCCACGCAGGAACTCGATTTCAATCGTGGATGGAAGCTGGCCGCGGAGCACTCGTCCACGACGCCCACGGCCTCCTTTGCGAGCCTGCAGTTGACCCCCGTGCACGCCATCTCGTTGTTCGCGGGCATGGACAACCGGCGCAGCGTGCGGCTGTATCGGGACTATGTGAGTCCCGAGATCGACTTCGACGACTCCATCCGGCAGGGCACGTGGGGGGGGATCTCGCTGAGCACCCCCCGGCACGCGCGGCTGAGCATCGACCGTCGCGAGAGCCGCGGCGGCTTCAGCGGGGAGGCCTGTTCGACCACGGCGCTGGCCAGCCTGTACAACATCACCCCGCTGCGACTCGGCCTGCGGGCGCGGGGCACGCAGTACACCGGCACGATCTCGTCGGGGCAACTCGTGTCCGGGTCGTTTGAGATCGATCCGTGGGGCTTCGTCCGGCTGGAAGCCAGCGGCGGCGCCCGCGATACCAGGTCTTCGCTGGCTGGCGTCACGAGCCCTCGCCTGACGTGGTGGGGACTCGACGCCGACGTCAGCATCGGGCGCTCGGTGTACGTGCTGCTCTCGACCTACCGGGAAAAGGAAGGGTCGGGGAGCGGAACCACCCAGACCTACGCTTCGCTCAGCTGGAGGTTCTAGCCGCCCAAGACCTCCCATCCGACCTGCCGCCGGGATAAATTCACGGTCTGTTCTGTGTGTGGCGCCACCACGCGCCGCGAACCACCCCCACGGAGTTCCCGTGAATATTCACGAGTATCAGGCCAAGGAGATCCTGCGCGGATTCGGCGTGCCGATTCCGCTCGGAAAGATCGCTACGACGCCGGCTGAGGCCGAAGCGATCGCGAAGGAATACGGAGTGCCGGTGATGGTGAAGGCGCAGGTGCATGCTGGTGGGCGTGGCAAGGCCGGCGGCGTGAAGTTCTGCAAGACCGCCGCCGACGCCAAGGAAAAGGCCACCGCCATCCTCGGCATGAAGATCAAGGGGCTGACCGTCGAGAAGGTGCTCGTGACCCTCGCCGTCGACATCGGCAGCGAGGCCTACGTCGGCATCATCGTCGACCGCCAGCGCAAGAAGCCGGTGTTCATGGTGTCTGCCGCCGGCGGCATCGACATCGAGCAGGTCGCCGCCGAGACCCCCGAGAAGATTCTCTACCTCCCGGTGGACACGCGCTACGGGCTGCGCGCGTACGAAGCCATGCGCATGGGCTTCTTCCTGTACCCGGACGTGAAGCTCGCCAAGCAGGCCGCCAAGATCATGCAGGGGCTCTACGCCGCCTTCATGGCGAGCGGCTGCTCGCTGGCCGAGATCAATCCGTTGGTCGGCACCCCCACGGGTGAGCTGATCGCCGTCGACGGCAAGATGGTCGTGGACGACAACGAACTCGACCGGCATGCCGACATCGTGGCGCTGCGCGACGAGTCGTCGGAAGAACCGTCCGAGGTGGACGCGCGCAACTGCAACCTCACCTTCATCAAGCTCGACGGCGACGTCGGCTGCGTGGTGAACGGCGCCGGCCTGGCGATGGCGACCATGGACCTGGTGAAGTACTACGGCGGCGAGCCGGCGAACTTCCTGGACATCGGCGGCTCGTCGAATCCCGAGAAAGTGGTGAATGCGCTGCGCATCATCACCGCCGACGCGAACGTGAAGTGCATCCTGTTCAACATCTTCGGCGGCATCACCCGCACCGATGATGTGGCCAACGGCATCGTGACGGCCACCAAGGCGAACCCGCTGAAGGTGCCGATCGTGATCCGCCTTACGGGCACCAACGAAGAGATCGCCATGAAGATCCTCACGGATAACGGCTTCACCGCGTCGAAGGACATGGATGAGGCGGTCAAGAAAGCCGTCGCGATGGCCAAGGGAGGAAAGTCCGCGTGAGCATCTTCATCGACAAGAACACCAAGCTGGTGGTGCAGGGAATCACGGGCCGCGACGGCTCGTTCCACACCAAGCAGATGATCGAGTACGGCACGAACGTCGTGGCCGGTGTCACGCCCGGAAAGGGTGGCCAGCTGTTCGAGAACACGGTGCCGGTCTTCAACACCGTGTACGATGCCGTGGAAAAGACGGGGGCCAACACCGCCGTCATTTATGTGCCGCCGATGGGTGCGGCCGATGCCATCATGGAAGCGGTGGATGCCGGCTGTGCGCTGGTCGTCTGCATCACCGAAGGCGTCCCCGTGCTCGACATGACGAAGGTCTACCCCTTCGTGAAGGAGCGGCGCGCGCGCCTCATCGGACCCAACTGCCCAGGACTCATCTCGCCAGGCTCGGCCAAGGTGGGCATCATCCCGGGACGCATCTGCACGCCGGGCAACGTCGGCGTCGTCAGCCGCTCGGGCACCCTCACGTACGAAGTGGTCTATCAGCTCACGCGTGCGGGCATCGGGCAGACGACCTGCGTCGGCATCGGTGGCGATCCGATCAACGGCACCAACTTCATCGATTGCCTGGAGGCGTTCGAGAAGGATCCGCAGACCAAGGCCGTGGCGATGATGGGCGAGATCGGGGGCACGGATGAGCAGGAAGCCGCCGACTTCGTCAAGAACCACATGACCAAGCCGGTGGTCGGCTTCATTGCCGGCCAGACGGCACCGCCGGGGCGCCGCATGGGCCACGCGGGCGCCATCATTTCCGGTTCGGCCGGTACGGCCGCCGAAAAGATCGAGGCGTTCAAGGCCGCAGGCATCGGCGTTGCCGTGCGTCCGATGGATTTTGTGGAGTTGATCAAGGCGAAGCTCAAGTAGTCGTTTCTTCACCGCGGAGACGCGGAGGACACGGAGGGCCACGGAGCACAACGCGGACGGGAGCACCACGAACCCCGTCGCGGCTCCGTACGCGCTCCGTGTCATCCGTGCCGACGTGCTCACCACTAGAATCTCAAGGACGCATCGAACCATGGCTGGAAACCGCACGCTCGCTATCATCAAGCCCGACGCCTTCGGGGCAGGCAAGGCCGGCAAGATCATCGGCCACCTGGAGGCGCAGGGATTCCAGGTCATTTGCGCTCGCGTCCTGCACATGACCAAGGCCGAGGCCGGCGCATTCTACGAGGTGCACCGGGAACGCCCGTTCTACGGTGAACTCGTGGAGTTCATGTGCTCGGGGCCGTGCATGCCGCTGGTGCTCCAGAAGGCCGATGCCGTGGCCGCGTATCGGACCGCGATTGGTGCCACGGACCCCGCCGAAGCAGCCGAGGGGACCGTGCGGAAGCTGTTTGCCGAGTCGAAGGGTCGGAATGCGGTCCACGGGTCCGATTCTGACGACAACGCCCGGCACGAAGGGATGTTCTTCTTTGGGGCCGCCGCACTCATCTAGCCGCGGCGGCATTAGGCGCGGCACCGGTGGCAGTATTCGTATTCGTCTCAGATTCTCTAAGTTGTGGCAACTTCACAACTTGACCCAGCCCAGCCCTCCCGATATCATTATTGGCTATGCTGTCGTTTGACATCCGGTCTTTGGACTACGAATCAGCCACGGTAGAAGCCGTGCTGGACGCGGGCGATCCTGTCTGGATGGAGGACGATATCCTGCGGCCGTTGCGCGAGGGCGTTCGGGTGACCGGACGCCTGTCGAGCGCCGGATCGGGGGGGCGGTACTACTTCAGCGGGCACCTGTCCGGTGCGACGCAGCAGGAGTGCCGGCGGTGTCTGGTTCCGGTGGAATCGGCGGTCGATGTCGACGTACACGTGCTGTTTGCGGAGTCCGGCGGCGAAGACGAAGGCGATCCGGATGTCTTTCCCCTGGACGGTGTCCGGGGCGATGTGATTGACCTGCGCGAGGCCGTGCGGGAGCAGTGGTTGCTGGAGGTTCCGGCGTTTTCGGTATGCCGCCCAGACTGCAAGGGGCTGTGCCTGACGTGCGGTGCCGATCTCAATGCCGGAGCGTGCGGTTGCGTTCCGGAGCCGGATGCACGATGGGATGCGTTGCGGAAAATCCGCGACGTGCCCGAATGAACTGACCCTGTCACGAGACGACGATGGCCGTCCCGAAAAGAAAAACCTCGAAGCGCAAGAAGCGGGCCCGCAACACGCACAAGAAGGCCCCGGCTATCTACATCCAGGCCTGCCCGAAGTGCGGGTCGCCCAAGCGCTCGCATCGCGTGTGTGCCGAGTGCGGGTTCTACGCGGGTGAGCAGCGGGTCGCAGCCAAGGAAAGCTGACCTTGGCGCGCATCGCGTTGGACGCCATGGGTGGAGATCACGCCCCCACGGCGACGATTGCGGGCGCGCTGCTCGCCCTCCAGGAGATGGGCCCCGAGCACAGCATCCAGCTCGTCGGCCGCTCCTCTATCGTTCGCGCTGAACTCGACGCCCAACTCGCCCGTGAGTCGTCCTCACTGGGCGAGGTTTCGGCGCGCCTGCAGGTGATCGATGCGCCGGAGGTCATCGAGATGACCGACAAACCATCGGTGGCCATTCGCGGCAAGCCCAACAGTTCCATGGCGGTCGGGCTGCGCCTGCAGGTCGATGGTCAGTCTGACGCGTTCGTCAGCGCCGGGAACACCGGCGCACAGATGGCAGCGTCGGCCTTCATCCTGCGACTGCACGAAGGGCTGAAGCGGCCGGCGATCGGCACGCTCATTCCGAGTGCCCGGGTGCCGGTCGTCATGCTCGACAGTGGAGCCAACGTCGACTGCTCGGCCGCCGAACTCGTCTCCTTCGCACGCCTGGGATCGGTATACGCCGAGGATGTCCTCGGCCGTGCCAACCCGTCCGTCGCCCTGCTGTCAGTGGGCGAGGAAGCGGAGAAGGGGAACGCGGCCGTCAAGGAAGCCCATCAACTGCTGGCCGCGGCCAGTGGCATCAACTTCCAGGGCAACGTGGAAGGCCGGGACGTCCCCATGGGCGCTTCGGAGCGTGGCCCGGTGGACGTCGTGGTCTGCGATGGCTTCGTCGGCAACGTCCTGCTCAAGTTTTATGAGGGGGTCGCGCCCATGTTGTTCGGATTGCTGTCCAAGAGCGGCGTGCCCAAGGACCAACTGGCCGGTGCCTTGAAGCATCTGGACTACGCCCAGCATGGCGGCGCACCGCTGCTGGGCGTCAAGGGCGTGTCGATCATCTGCCACGGCAAGTCATCACCGCTGGCCATCAAGAATGGCATTCTCGTGGCGCTCCGCGCCGTGGAGTCGCGAATGAGCGAGCACATGGAACAGCGCCTGGCCGCCGACAGCGCGGGACCGTCCGCGTGAAGCGCCCCATTGCGATGATCGCGGGCACCGGGCACGCCGTGCCCCGGAAATGCCTCACCAATCACGATTTTGCGTCCATCGGCGTCGAAACCAGCGACGAGTGGATTGTGGAGCGCACGGGCATTCGCCAGCGCTACATCGCCGGCGACGGTGAGTCGCTGACGTCCTTGTCTGCCGACGCGGCACGCATTGCCATGAAGGCGGCGGGCGTGACGGCTCCCGAGTTGGACGTCATCATCCTTGGGACTGCGTCGCCCGACCGTCTGCTCCCCGCAACCGCCGTGGAAGTGCAGGCGGCCCTGGGCGCCACGCGCGCGGCG
The DNA here is from genome assembly GCA_947504615.1 of Gemmatimonadota bacterium. GTDB lineage: Bacteria > Gemmatimonadota > Gemmatimonadetes > Gemmatimonadales > Gemmatimonadaceae > PNKL01. The sequence goes on from CANNKR010000008.1 coordinate 29,218, forward strand.
GCATTCGACCTCTCGGCGGCGTGCAGTGGCTGGGTGTACGGCATGCAGGTGGCCGAAGGGCTGATGGCGATGGGGAACGCGGAGACCGTGCTCGTCATCGGCGCCGAGACGCTCAGTCGCATCGTCAACTGGAAGGACCGCAACACCTGCGTCCTGTTTGGCGATGGCGCGGGCGCCACCGTGCTGAAACGGTCCACCAAAGGGCGCGGCATCCTGAGCGCGTTCATGCGCAGCGACGGCACGCTGGCCGACCTGCTGCAGCGCTCTGCGGGCGGTTCGCTGCGTCCGGTCACCCCCGAAATCATCGAAGACGGTTCGAACTGCATTTCCATGCAGGGACGCGAAGTCTTCAAGAACGCGGTGCGCTCCATGGCCGAGGCGTGCGACCGTGCGCTCGACGGCGCCAAGTTGTCGGCCGCGGACATCGACCTGCTGATCCCGCATCAGGCGAACATCCGGATCATCGAGGCGACGGCGAAGCATGCCGGCATGCCGCTGGAAAAGGTGTACGTGAACGTCGACCGCTACGGCAACACGTCGGCCGCGTCGATTCCGATTGCCCTGGACGAAGCCATGCGCGCCGGACGCGTGAAGGAAGGCATGACGGTGATGTTCGTCGCGTTCGGGGCAGGGTTCACGTGGGGAAGCATCGTGGTGAAGTTCTAGACTCGAGTCGTACCGCGGCTGTACGCTGTACGCCGTACGCCATAGGCTGAACGCTTCCGACTACACCGACTGCCTTCACGCATGCCTCTCCTCCTGCTGTTCCCCGGTCAAGGCTCGCAGAAGCCCGGCATGGCCAAGGACCTCGCCGAGGCCTTCCCGGCCGTGCGTCAGGTCTTTGCGCAGGTCGACGCCGCGCTCGACGCGTCGTTGGCGACGCTCTGTTTCGAGGGGCCTGCCGAGGAACTGACGCGCACGCACAATGCGCAACCCGCGCTGCTGGCGCACGGCGCCGCGGTCTGGGCGGTGGTGCAGGAGCGCGTGGCGCCGCATGTCGTGGCCGCCGCCGGACATTCCCTGGGCGAGTTTTCGGCGTACCATGCAGCCGGCTCATTGTCACTGGCCGATGCCGTTCGACTGGTGCGGCGCCGCGGCGAGTTGATGTTCGAGACGGGTGAAGCTCGCCCGGGCGCCATGGCGGCCGTCCTCGGTGAGTTGCAGCGTCCCATCGAGGACATCTGTGCCGAGGCGGGCGCCGCTGGCATCGTGGTACCGGCCAACTACAATGCGGTCGAGCAGATCGTCATCTCGGGTGAGGTGGCTGGGGTGGAGAAGGGGATGGAACTGGCCAAGGCGGCGGGTGCCAAGCGGGCCATTCGCCTGCAGGTGAGCGGCGCCTTTCATTCGCCACTGATGCAGCCGGCGCAGGCGGGACTCGAGGCGGCGCTGGGGGCCGTGTCGTGGAGTGCGCCGGCGTGGCCGATCTAC
>CANNKR010000009.1 GCA_947504615.1 Gemmatimonadota bacterium
CGGCCAGCGCCACGTTCGAATAGAACCAGGCATTGAGGGCCTTGGTGTACATGCCTTCCACCGTGGCCACCCATCCGTCGCCGATCACGCGGTCATAGCCGAACGACGCGCGGGCGCTGGTGGGGAACTTGACGTCCTTGCCGATGTAGTCGATTTCGCCCGTCGTCGACAGCGGCGCCGGCGCGGCGCCGGTGATGCAGGCCAGCGGCGGGGTCGCAATGGCGGCCGTCGTGAACTTCGGGGCCGTGGCGAGCGACGAGCAGGACAACTGCGCGAAGCCGGTGAGGCCGGAGTTCTGGAACGAGTTGGACATCCACACGAAGCCCGGACGGCCCGTGAAGTAGCCCAGGCCACCGCGCAACTGGTTCTTGCCGTCGCCGGTCACGTCCCAGTTAAAGCCCACGCGGGGGGACACGACCCAGTTGCCGCTCGGGATCTCTTCCGTGTTGATCCCGTACACGCTCAGCACCGACGGGTTCATCGGGGGCTTCGTGTCGAACGTCGAGTTGTCGGCGCGGATGCCGAACTGGAACGACAGCCGGTTGGTGGCCTGCCATGCGTCCTGAACGAAGAAGGCGTTCATGTGCTGCTTGAAGTGCACCTGCCCGTCCTTGCCGTCGCCGGGCGCCGAGACGCTGTACGCGCTGGCGATGCCGTTCTGGAAATCGTCGAGCGAGTTGAACGACCAGTTGCCGAAGATGTTCTGGCCAAAGGCGTTGCGCACCTTGTAGTAGCTGTTCTGCGTGCCAATCGAGAAGCGGTGCTTGGTGCCGACGGGAATCGTCAACTGGTCGTTGATCTCGACGATGTCCTGGTCGAGTTCGTTCAGCTGCGATGAGTTTTCCGAACCGCCCAGCATCGTGATGCCCGACGGCGTCCTCACCGCGTACTGCGGTGTCCCCGGAACAAACAGGGCACGCTTGTCGCGGATCTTCGTGAAGCCCGCGGAGAATTCGTTGTATGCGCCACGGCCGAACGCCGACTTGAGCTGTGCCACCCAGGCGTTCTTGTCGCTGTAGAACTTGTAGCCGTTGTCGAGCATCTTGAAGCTCGTCGACGTCAGGCTGCGCGAGAAGACGTCCGACTCGGCGTGCGCATAGTTGTTGCGCAGCGTCAGCGTCGAGTTGAACGGGAGCTTCTGGATGTCGACGCGAACCAGCGAATTGGTGAGCGGGTTCGTGTTCTGGCGCGCACCACCATCCGTCGGCGGCAGGCCGTAGCTGGCGGCGATGGAAGCGAGGCGGCCGGCGTCAGCTGCCGTCGGCACGTTGGTGAACGGGCCACCGACGTACGGACCGCTGGCCGGGTTGGCCTGGCCCTGCACTTCGAAGTTGGTGAAGAAGTGGATCCGGTCCTTGAGGATCGGGCCACCCAGCGTGAAGCCGGTCTGCGTCTGGCGGAACTTCGTGACGTACGGAAGTGCGCGCTCCATCTGCTGGTCGCGGAAGTACCAGTAGGCGCTGCCGAACACGGTGTTGGTGCCGCTCTTGGTAATGGCGTTCACCAGCGCGCCGGCAAAGTTGCCGTAGCTGACGTCGTAGGGCGACAGGAGCACCTGATACTGCTTGACGGCCTCGATGCCGATCGACTTGCCGCCGGCCTGCCCGCCCGGCTGGCCCGTGGAGCCAAGGCCGAACAGGTCGGTCTCGTTGGCGCCGTCGATCTGGATGTTGTTGTAGCGGTTGTTCGCGCCACCACCCGACATGCCGGGACCACCCGTGGAAACCTGGGGCGTCAGCGACAGGAAGTCGGTAAAGTTGCGGTTCATCGTCGGGAGCCGGCGCATGGCCGAGTCGCCGATGGTCGTGCCGACACCCGTCTTGGACGACGTGATGACCGGGTCAATCTCGGCGCTCACCGTCACCTGGCTCAGCGTCGTGGCCTGCTGCGTCAGCTGCATGTCGAGGCGCGTGTTCTGGCCGAGCGTGACGATCTGCCGTTCCTTCGTGATCGGCGAAAAGCCGATGCGGCGGAACGTCACCGCGTACGCGGAACCAGGCTCGAGACCCAGCACGGTGTAGCGCCCCTCGGCGTTCGACTGCACGCCACGGCTGCCACCCGTCGCCCGGTTGATGACCTGGACCTGCGCACCATCAATTGGATTGCCGCTGCCATCGGTGACCCGACCGCCGATGGTGCCCGTGGTCTGCGCAAACGCGGACGAGGCCACCGCGAGCAGCAACGCTGCGGCGGAGCCCAAACGGACCCTCAGACGAAGAAGGTTCATAAGTTGATTTAATCCTGTAATAAGGAGGTGGGAATGCACCGGACGACCGCTTCCGAAAGCCCGTCAAACAGACCGCGAAAGATACCCCATACCAAGGGTGCCGGTCAACGCGCCAATTTGTCTCGATCTGGTCACGTGACGCGGCGCCCGACCGTGAGGTAGTAGACCGGCACGCCAGCCAAAAGGACGCCAAAGACGGAAATCGTCATCCAGCGGCTCTCCGGGTTGATGAAACCGTTGGCCAGCAGGTAGATGACCGACCCCACGAAGAGCAGCGGGACCACCGGATAGCCGGGAACCCTGAACGAGGGTTTGTAGTCCGGGCGCTTGCGCAGCCGGAAGATCGCGGCCACCGCCATGGCGTAGAACGGCAGGAAGGCGGTCACGAAGGCGTCTGCCAGCTGCTCGAAGCTGCGCAAAAGCACGAAAATGGCGCCCAGCCCGGCCGTCAACGCGATGGCCACCCACGGGGTCTCCCACTTGGGATGCACCTTGGCGACCACCGGGAAGAACAGCTTGTCGTCGGCCATCGCAAAAAAGATGCGCGGCGTGGTGAAGAGCGAGGCGTTCAGCGTGCCAAATGTGGACAACATGACCGTTACGGCCACGAAGACGACCCCGCCCGGGCCAATCAACCGCTGCGCCACGTCGGCGGCGACCAGCTTGGAGTGGCGGATCTCCTCAATGGGCATCACCGCCAGGTACGCGACGTTCGCCAGCAGGTAGATGGCGATGACCATGATCGTACCGCCGATCAGCGCCCTCGGCAGCGTGCGCTGCGGGTCCTTGACCTCGCCGGCGGCATAGCTGAGATCGGCCCAGCCGTCGAACGCCCAGAGCGTCGACACCAGCGCAAGCCCGAACGCCGTGGTCGAGAAACTGCCGGTGGGGACGGACGGCGTGAAATACCCGCCGGTCTTGGGCCACCCGAGAGTGAAGGCGATCAGCACGATGAAGAGCAACCCGCCGTACTTGGCCACCGTCGTCAGGTTGATGAGCGCCGAGCCGAGCCGCACGCCGCGGATATTGAACATCCCGGTCACGAGGATCGCGAGCGCCGCGCCGACGCGCACCTGCATCACGTGCTCGGGGGCGATGGGATCGATGCCGAGCACCCGGTGGAAGTATTCGCTGAACGTGACCGCGATGGCCCCCAGCGACGCGGCCCGGATCATCACCAGCTGCCCCCAGCCCAGCAGGAAGGCGGGGAGCCGCCCCCAGCCGTCACGAACAAACACGTAAATGCCGCCCGTCTGCGGAAGCGCGCTCGCCACCTCGGCGATGGTCAGCGCGCCGCACAGGGCAAAGATGCCGCCCACGACCCAGACCGAGAGCATCGGAAGCGGACCGGGGAGCTTGTCGGCGATGCCGGCGGGCGAGCGGAAAATGCCGGAACCGATGGTCGAACCGATCACGACCGCGATGGCGGTCCAGAGGCCGATGCGACGCTGGAGCGTCGGCGCGGCGGGCACGGGTGGGGGCGTCATCGGCCAAGTGTAGCCAGAGCGGCGGGCGGGCGCGAGAGGGGCGCCCCGTTGAAATGAAGGGCGCCACACGCGATTCTTCCTGCTTCCCCAGCCCCGCTCCGTGCACATCTCCGTTCTGTTCTGGATCGCCACCGCTCTCGTGATCGTCGGCCAGGTGATGATCCTGCGGTCGACGGTGCGCGCCATCCGCGGTTCGCCGTCAGCCAGCGCCCGCCGCGCCATCGAGTGGGCCTATGCCGTCGTGCCGGTGATCGTGCTCGCCGTCGTGCTTGTATCGACCTGGCACGCGTCGCGGGACCGGGCGGCGCAGGTGCAGCAGGGCGCTGCGGTGTACCTGCCGTGACGGGGCCCGCTGTGACTCCACCCGCCATGACGCCATCTGCCGTGGCAGCGCCGACGGACGCGACGCCCGACGAACCGTCGCTCGCCCGCGATCTCATTGCGCTCACGAAGCCGCGCATCATATCGCTGCTGCTGGTGACCACGCTGGCCCCGATGTTCGTGGCCGGCACACCGAGTTGGGCGACCGTCCTGTGGACGGGGATCGGCGGCTACCTGATGGCCGGCGGCGCGAACGCGGTGAACATGTACCTCGACCGCGACATCGATACCCTGATGGCGCGCACGAAGCTGCGTCCCATCCCCAGCGGGCGCATGACGGCGCGCGCCGTCCTGGCGTTCGGTGTTGCCATCGCCACCGCCGCCACCTGGATACTGGGGCACTTCGTCAACGTGCTCACCGCCGCGCTCGCGCTGGCGGGGTTTTACTTCTACGTCTTCGTGTACACGCGATGGCTCAAGCGCACCACGCCGCAGAACATCGTGCTGGGCGGGGCGGCCGGCGCCTTTCCGCCGTTGGTGGGCTGGGCCGCCGTCACGGGGCGCGTGGAACTGGCCTCGATCTACCTCTTCCTGATCATCTTCTACTGGACCCCGCCGCACTTCTGGGCGCTGGCCCTCCTGAAGCAGCGTGACTACGGGCGCGCCGGCGTGCCGATGGCGCCGAACATCTGGGGCGAGCAGGAGACCATCGACCAGATGCTCTGGTACACGGTGCTGCTGCTGGGCCTCTCGCTGCTGCCCGTGACTTTCGGCGTCTTCGGCCTCGTCTATCAGGTGTCGACGCTCATTCTCGGCACGCTGCTGCTCTGGGGTGTGTGGCGCGTGCGGGCCCGGGCGGCGGCAGGCGTCGAGTGGACGGCCGTGGCGTGGTGGGTGTACAAGTATTCGCTGCTGTACCTCGCGCTGCTCTTTGTCGCGATGGCCGTCGACCGCCACTTCTTCATCACGTGACGGCGCCGACGGCGGCCTCGACGCGCCGCACGCTGGCGTCTCCAGAGCCGCTGCGCCAGATCCTCCCGCGCCTGCGTCCGCATGCCGCCACGCTCGGCGTCGTGGCGCTGGCGGTCGTCCTGGGCGGCGGCACGGGACTGGCCTTCCCGCTCCTCGTGAAGCGCATGCTCGATGCCGCGTTCGAAGCGCACGATGGCGCCGCGCTCAACCGCATCGCGCTCGTTTTGGTGGGGCTGTTCGCCCTGCAGGGCATCATGAACTACGTGCAGGTCTTCCTGCTGCACTCCACCGCCGAGCGGGTGGTCGCGAAGCTGCGCGAGGACCTCTTCGCGCATCTCGTGCGGCTGTCGCCGGGCTTCTTCACCGAACGCCGCACGGGTGAGCTGACGTCGCGCATGACAGCCGACCTCACCATCATGCAGACGCTGGTGGCCCAGCAGGCCGGGGAATACGCACGGCAGGCGATCCTCCTGGTGGGCGGCGTGGTGCTGCTCACGCTCACGCACCCGCGACTCACCGCCACGGTGCTCGCCGTCTCGCCTCTCGTCGTCGGCACGGCCTACCTGTTCGGCCGCCGCCTGCGCAAGGCGAGCACCGGCGTGCAGGACCGCGTGGCCGAGGCGATGGGGACGGCCGACGAAGCCTTTTCGCATATCCGCACGGTGCAGGGATTCACGCGCGAAGCCGAGGAAACGCGCCGGTTTGCGGGGCTGCTCGGCGATGTGGTGCTGGCGGCCGTGGCCCGCGCCCGGGTGCGCGCCACGTTCTTTGGCATCGTGGGTTTTGTGGCCTTTGCCGGCATCGTCGCCGTCATCTGGCAGGGCGGACGGTTGGTGCTCGAGGGGGTGCTGACCCCGGGCGCGCTGGTGTCGTTCCTGTTGTACGCCGTGACCGTGGCGGCTGCGGTGGGTGCGATGGCGTCGATGTTCGGCGTCTACCAGGAAGCCGTGGGCGCGGCGCGGCGCGTCTTCGAACTGCTGGCCACCGAGGCGACCATCGCCGAGCCGGCGCACCCTGCCCCGCTCCCCAAGCCCGTGCGCGGCCACGTGCAGCTGGACCACGTGACCTTTCGCTATGCCGCCGACGGCGCCGATGTGCTGCATGACATCACGCTCGAACTGCGACCGGGCGAAGTGCTGGCGCTCGTGGGGCCGAGCGGCGCGGGCAAGACCACCATCGGGTCGCTGATTCCGCGATTCTGGGACGTCAGCACCGGGCGCATTTCACTGGACGGGATCGACGTGCGCGACCTCGCGTTCGCCGACCTGCGCGGCGCCATCGGCATCGTGCCGCAAGAGCCCGCGTTGTTCAGCGGGTCCATTCGCGAGAACATCGTCTATGCACGTGCCGGGGCATCAGATGCAGAAGTGGAACTCGCGGCGCGCGCCGCGCACGCGCACGAGTTCATCGAACGGCTTTCCGAGGGCTACGACACGCGGGTCGGCGAGCGCGGGGTCAAGCTGTCGGGCGGGCAGCGGCAGCGCATCGCGCTGGCGCGCGTCTTCCTGCGTGACCCCGCCGTGGTGATTCTCGACGAGGCCACGAGCGCGCTGGACACCGAGAGCGAACGCCTGGTGGAAGACGCGATGGCCGACCTGCTGCGCGGCCGCACCACGCTGATCATCGCGCATCGGCTGAGCACGGTGCAGCGCGCCGACCGGCTGGTGGTACTGGAGCACGGCCGGGTGGTGGAGTCGGGCTCGCACGACGAGCTGATCGGGCGGGGAGGGTTGTACGCGAAGCTGTACGGGGGGGAATGACGGGAGCAGAAGTTGTAATAAATATGAAAAGAAGCTTTACGCTTTACGCTGTACGCTTTACGCCGTCAGTCGGCGGCCGTCAGCGGACGGCATAGAACGTACAGCCTACAGCCTAAAGCTTCTTTTCATTTCCCCGCCCGCCCCCGCTCGGTAGCAAGCCACACCCCCGCCCCCGCGAGCAGCAGCCCCGTCCCGAACAACGACATCCGCAGCGCGCTCACGTACGCGCTCACGATCCCCACCATCCCCGACGCCACGAAGAACGCCGGCAGCCACGGGTACCCGAGCGCGCGGTAGGGGCGCTCGGCGTGGGGACGCGTGCGCCGCAGCCGGAAGACACAGGCGGCACCGAGCGAGAAGAAGATCCAGTCGGCGAAGACGACGCCGCTGAGCAGCGTGCCGATGTTGCCCCGCGTGGCGAAGAGCAGCGCCAGCGACCAGCCGCCCAGCACCGTCAGCGCGATGTGCGGCGACCCGAAACGCGGGTGCACGCGGGCAAAGACGCGCAGCACGGGCGAGTCGGAGCCGAGCGCGAAGACCATCCGTGCATTGGTGAGCAGTGCCACGCTCACGAAACCGAGAATGGAGAGCATCGCCGCCACGGTGATGGCGGTGGCCGCGCCCGCGCCGGCCAGGCGCGCAGCGGTGTCGGCGGCAGGAGCAGCGCTCGCCGCCAACCCATCACGCCCCAACGCCCCCAGATAGGCGCCGGTCACGCCGAGATACACAGCGATCACGATGCCAATACCGATGCCCAACGCGCGCGGAATGTTGCGCGCGGGGTCCTTGATCTCACCGGCAATCATGTTCATCTGCTGCCAGCCGCCGATGGTGAAGAGCACAGCGACGAAGGCGGTGGCCAGGCCGCTCGCGAGCGGCGGGGCTTCGGGCGCCGCCACGGCCACCGGCGTAACGTGCGGCCCGGCGACCAGCAGGATGCCACCGACCACCAGCGCACCGAGCGCGGCGATCTTGGCGATCGTAAGCACGTTCTGCACGGCCACCCCGGGGCGCACGCCGAGGTAGTTCGTGATCGTCAGCGCGACGATGGTGATCGCCGCCACACCCAGGGGGCCACCGAGCGCATCGAGGGCCACGAAGCGACTGAGGTAGCCGGCAAAGCCCATGGCGACGGCGGCGATGGCGCCGCTGGCGATGAGCCCCGCCGTCATCCAGACGCACAGAAACGCCGGCAGTTCGCCAAAGGCTTCGCGGATGTAGACGTACGACCCACCGGCTTCGGGGAGCATGGCGCCGAGTTCGGCGTAGGTCAGTGCGCCGGCCAGCGCGACGACGCCGCCGAGAGCCCAGATGAAAAACACCCAGGCACCGGACGGGAGCGCCGCAGCGGTGGTGGCGGGGGTGAAGAAGATCCCCGAACCGATGATGCCACCCACGACGACCAGTGCGGCGGAGAAGAGACCCAGTTCGCGGCGGAGGGGAGGCATGTGCGGTAGACGGTAGACGGTAGACGGTAGACGGTAGACCGTGGCGCGCAGTGGTACGAGAAGCTGAGGCCGGCAACGCATTCGCGCTACCGGCCTCTACCGTCTACCGTCTACCGTCTACCGTCCAATGTCTACCGTCTACACCACATACAGCTCCATCTGCGGTTCCGCCGGCGTGACCACGAGCGTGCGCCCGTCGAGATACGCGTTCACCTCGGTGCGCATGCCGATCTCGCCCGCGATGTAGATGCCCGGCTCAATGGAGAAGCCCACACCCGGCAGCAGCACGCGTTCTTCGCGCGTCTCCAGGTTGTCGAGGTGCGCGCCGCTGCCGTGCAGCCCGCTGGCATCGATGCTGTGCCCGGTGCGATGCGTGAAGTATTCGCCAAAGCCACGCGCCGTGATCACCGCACGCGCCGCATCGTCAGCCTCGCCACCGCGCACCGGCGCGCCCGACGCGAGCCGCTCGCGCAACAGCGCAATGGCCGCGTCCCGCGCATCGCGCACGGCGTTCCACACGGTCACGGCACGTGCACTCGGCGCGCCGATGCTCGCCATGTAGGTCTGGTCGGCCCACATCCCGCCCGGGGCCACGGCCCAGAGGTCGATGAGCACGATGTCGCCGTCCTTGAGGAAACGCGGATGCTCGGGCGACGGATCGTAATGCGGGTTGGCGGCGTTCTCGGTGGCCGACACGTTGGGCCCGTGGTCGGTCGCGAGGCCCAGCGTCGCAAACTCCCCCTTGATCCACTCCGTCAGCGCGTATTCGGTGGTCGGCGCGCCGGCTCGCGCGGCCGCCCCCGCCCGATCGAACGCCGCGTACGCAATGGTCTTCAACTGCTCGGCGGCCACGACGTGCGCCGCGCGCTGGGCATCGGTCCAGACGGCGAGGAAGCGCGTCACCAGGTCGCCCGACGACACCACGGTGGCGCCGGCGGCGCGCACCATCTCGAGCACGCCGGCGGGGATATAATCGACGTACGGCACGGCATCACCCGGCGAGTACTCCATGGCGATCCGGCGTCCTTTCACGCACCGGGCCACCGCGGCCTCCAGATCGGGCCACGCGCTGTAGCGGTGATTCTCCCATGCGGCAGGCCACGCACCCCACGGCGCCTGTTCGATGACGTGGGTGATGGCCATCGGCGTGCCCGAAGCGGGCACCCAGACGAACCAGCGGCGCGACACGAAGCCCTCGATGCCGACCAGCCCGCGGCTGATCGTGTTGATGCCGCGGAAATCGTACAGCAACCAGCCGTCGAGGCTCGCGTCGCGCAGCGCGCCCTGAAGAGCCTCGATCGTAGCGGGGGTCAGCATGGGTTATCCCTTGCCGCGCACGGGACGCCACTCGGCGCGCCACTCGCAGCTGCCTTCGCTGCGTGTCGCGCAGCGGACGTGGTCGACGGCGCCCACTCCGCCGACCATGAGTTGGATGAGCTCGCGCAACGCCGATTCATAAAAGGCGCAGCCGGCGAGCTTGGGCGCGGCATCACGGGTGACCGAGTCCACGACTTCCATCATGATGGTTCCACCCACGCGGCGCACCGAGCCCCGCATGTAGCGCTGGGCCACGCGGCGCACGTGGCGCAGCGCGATCGGCCGGGTGAAGAGCGCGGGGAGCGAACGCATCATGCGGCGCGTCACGGGCGAAATGGTGCCATACACCTGCCGCGCGAAGCACCGCCCCGCCTCGCGAAAGACCGCCTCGGCGTCCGGGCGGCGGCCGATGAGGCGGGCGATGCCCGCCGCCTCCCCGAAGTCCGTCCGCTGCTTGCGGCGCACGGCCTCGGTGAACCGCTTGATCTGCGCGAAGACCGTGTCGCTGAGCCCGAAGCGCTTGTTGCGCAGCTCGTGCACGAACTCCGCCTCGAGGTCGTTGTCGGGCATGTCCACCCGGCGGACAGCCTCGAGCAGACTCAGCGGAATGAGGGGATCGACGGGTTCGGACATTGATGGTCAAACTAATCGGCGGGCGACCAGCGGGACAGGCGAACGCAGCGTGCGCCACGTGCGGTGTACGCCCGGCGCGCGCAAATACGCTTGCGTGGATGCACCACACGATCGATATATCCGGCAGGTCTCCCCAGCACCTTCCGCACCCCGTGATCATCGACCTCATCCCACGCACGCTCGTCGGCGGCGCCCTGTCGGGGCTGGCCGCGGCGCGCGCGTATCACCGGGGCGAGTTGACCAGCGGCGGCGCGTATGCGGCGTTCGCGGTCGGCACGGCGGCGATGATCGGCGGCATTGGCTGGGCGTTGTCGCTCGGGGTCTTCTTCTACACCTCGATGCTGCTGGGTTCGTGGCGCGCCGGTGACAAGCGGGAGCGATCGCGCAACGTGCTGCCCGACACCGTCGCCCGGGATGCCTGGCAGGTGCTGGCCAATGGCGGCGCTTTCGCCGCGGCGGCACTGATCTGGGGCGTGGACGGAAGCTGGAGCGCGGGGCTGTTCGGCTTCGGCGCTCTCGCCACCGCCACGGCCGACACCTGGGCCACGGAGGTCGGTCTGGTGCTCGGCGCCGCGCCGCGCTCCGTCATCACCGGAAAGCACGTGGCACCCGGAACCTCGGGCGGCGTGAGTGCGTTCGGCATGGGAGCATCCGTCGCCGGCGCCTTCCTGATTGCGCTGTGCGCGGTGGCGTCGTTCACGACGCCGTTCGACGTGCCGCGGCTCGAGGCCGTGCTCCTCGGCGGGCTCGCGGGCGCGCTGGCCGATTCGGTGCTCGGAGCTACCATCCAATCGCGCCGTTGGTGCGAGTCGTGCGGCGCGTGGACCGAGCGCCGCGTTCACACGTGCGGCTTTCGCGCGCATCATGCCGGAGGAGTGCGCTGGATCACCAACGACGTCGTGAACCTGCTCGCGACACTGATCGGCGGCCTGACGGCGGTGGCCGCGTGGCACCTGTGAACGCGCCCGGCCACCTGGACGCCGCGCAGTTCAAGGCGGCAATGGCCTGCTTCGCGTCGGGCGTCACGGTCGTGACGGCGCGCGCGCCGGACGGCACCGACCACGGCATGACCGTGAGTTCGTTCTGTTCGCTCTCGCTCCAGCCACCGCTGGTGCTCACCTGCATCGATGCGTCGGCCACCCTGCTTCCGCACCTGCTTGCCGCCGAGACCTTCGGGATCAGCATGCTGTCCGCCAGTCAGGGCGCGCTGTCCACACGCTTCGCCGATCAGACCATCGATCGGTTCGACGACGTGGCCTTCAGCCGCGGCGCCACGGGCCCCGCGCTGCTCGACGGCGCGGTGGCGCATCTCGAGTGCCGGCGCGTCGCGGTACACCCGGGGGGCGATCACCACATCATCGTGGGCGAAGTACTCTCGGCGCGTGTGCTGACGGGATCACCGCTGGTGTATGCGCAGCGCGCGTATGGTCGCGTGGCGCCACTGCCAGTCGAGCCGCGAGCGCCATCCGACGGTTCGTAGGGGTGGCCCGGCTGCGTCCGGCAGCCTACTTTCGCATCGTCCCCTTGGGCGCACCACGACCTCTGACGCCGGCCCTGCCATGCGCGATTCCATCCGTCATCTCCTCTCCGAGTTCATCGGCACGTTCGCGCTGACGTTCGTCGGCAGCGCCGCCATCATGCAGACCACGCAGGGGGGCGGGAACCTGGTCGCGGTCGCGCTGGCCCACGGGCTCGTGCTGTCGATCTTCGTGTCGGCGTTCATGCACATCGGGGCGCACTTCAATCCCGCGGTGACCATCGGGATGCTGGTGGTGCGACGCATCGAGCCGATGATGGCCGGGTTGTACATCGTGGCGCAGGTCGCCGGCGCCACGGCCGCGGCGTTCGCACTCAAGTTTGCCTTCCCCGCCGCGCTCTTCGCGGCCACGCGCGGTGGCGGCCAGTCGATCTCACTGGACGTCACCTCGGGACAGGCGTTCGTGCTCGAGATGCTCGGGACGATGTTCCTGATGTGGGCGGTCTTCGGCACCGCGGTCGATCATCGCGCCCCGAAGATCGGCGGGTTCGGCATCGGCCTCGCCCTGACGATGGACATTCTCGCCTTCGGCAACCTCACGGGGTCCTCGGTGAATCCCGCACGTTCCTTTGGTCCCGCCTTCGCCAGCGGCATCTACGAGGCGCAGGGGATCTACTGGCTGGCCCCGATCACCGGGGCGGTGATCGCCGCGCTGGTCTACCAGTGGTTCCTGCTGACCGACGACGTCGAGCCGGTGGACCACGGCGCCATCGGTGCGCAACCATAGGGAGCACGCCGTCGTAGGGTACCCATGAGCCTCGAACTCGAGCGCGAACGCGCCGTGCAGTCGCTCTGCGCGCACTTCGCGCAGGATCACCTGACGACCCAGGAGCTCGAACTGCGCTTCGAGCAGGTCTATCGCGCGGCGTCGCTCGCTGAACTGCAGGGGCTGATGCATGGCCTCCCCGTCCTCCCCGCGCCACCGGCCGCCGCAACGACGGCCGCCGAACCGATGCCCGGGTACACGCTGGCGCCGGCACTCAGTGTGCCGCCAGAGAAACGGTACCTCGCGCTCATGGGCGAGGTGCGCAAGCAGGGGCTCTGGGTAGTGCCCAGTCAGCTGAGCGCGCGGGCCTGGATGGGAGCCATCCGCCTCGACCTGCGGGAAGCGCAGATTCCCCAGGGAGGGGTGGACATCGACGCCTCGGCCGTGATGGGCGAAGTGCTGATCATCCTGCCGCCCGGATTGCGGGCCGAGGTCGACGGCTTTGCCGTGATGGGCGAGTTCTCCGACCGCTCCGGCGGCGGCGCCGGTACGCCCGGCGGGCCCGTCATTCGCGTCACCGGCTCCGCGATCATGGGCTCGGTGCGGGCGGAAACGCGCCTGCCCAACGAAAGTGTGCTCGAGGCGTGGAAGCGCAGACTGCGCGGCGCCTGAGGCGCCGCGCAGTCTGGGGATGTCGGATGCCGGCGTGCGGCCCGCCACGCGGGAAGGCGAGCCGCCGTTCCGGGATCAGTGCTGCATGCTGAATCCCGCCGTCGCCTTCTTCTCGTCGTAGCGTTCCATCGACTCCGTGATGACCCGCATCGCTTCCTCGCTCTTCCCCCAGCCCAGCACCTCGCACCGCTTCCCTTCCAGGTCCTTGTAGATGTGGAAGAAGTGCTCGATCTCGGTCAGGTAGTGCTGCGGCATGTCGGCGATGTCGAAATGCTCCTCGTGGTGCGGTGAGTTCACCGGCACGGCGAGGATCTTGTCGTCGGGCTCGCCGCGGTCACGCATCCGGAGGATGCCGATCGGGCGCACATCGATGAGACAGCCGGTGAACGTGGGCTCGTTGATGCGCACCAATACGTCCAGCGGATCGCCATCCTCGTGGAGCGTGCGCGGGATCAGCCCGTAGTCACCCGGGTAGTGCACCGCGCTGTACAGCACGCGGTCGAGCTTGAACAACCCCGACTCCTTGTCGAGTTCGTACTTGTTGCGGCTGCCACGCGGAATCTCGATGACCGCGGTGACGGTCTCGGGCGGGTGGGAGCCAACGGGGAGGTCGTGCCAGGGATGGACCATATATACCTGCCTATGGAGTTCGAAACTTCAATCAGTATCCAACCGCCGCCCCATCTCTCCGCGGGTCGGCCACGCCGATCAACTTCCCCTTCACCACCGCAATGGCATGCACACCGCCGAACATCAGGTCGCCCACACGCGACATCGGTGTGTACCCCTTGGCCCGCAACGCGGCATACACCTCGGGAGCAAATCCCGCTTCCACTTCCACATTGCGCCCCTGTGCCGGCTGCAGGCGCGGTGACGCAATGGCCAGCCACGGATCCTCGCCGAGCGCCAGATGCCGGAACGCCACCTGGGTGGTGGCCGTCGGGATGTACTGCGAACCCGCCGCGCCCACGACCATGCGCACGTCATTGCCCTTCAGGATGATCGTCGGCGAAATCGTGGAACTGGCGTAGCGGTTCGGTCCGCGCGTGGTGTTGTCGAAGTTCGACGCGCCCGAGTTGAGGAAGAAGCCGTTCACATATACGCCGGAGCCGAAGAGCACCCCGACGGTAAACGTCATCGCCACCGCGTTCCGTTCCCCATCGACGACGCTGAAGTGCGTGGTGTTCGACGCAGAGGCTTCGTCGTCCCCGCCCGGGCGCGCCGGGCGCGCCGGCGCCGCGCGATCGGCACCGAGCGCGCTGGCGCCCCATCCTTCGAGCGCCACGCAGGCGCCCGAGGAGACCGCGGCATCCTGCGGCCACGGATTGCCGGCTTCAATGGCCATCCCCCCCTCGACGCGACCGGCAAGCGCGGCGCGCTCGCTGGCAAAGGCGGGGCTGGTGAGGCCGCGGGCCGGCACACCGAAGTTCGCGGGGTCGCCGCGATAGCGCCCTGCGTCGGCCTCGGCCACGCGAATGGCACCAACCATCTGCACCGCCGCCGCTCCCTGCGTGGTGGGTGATCCCAACTGCGCAGCCGACGCGGCCGCCAGCAGGTTCAGCGCCTCGAGCGTGGTGGCGCCTCCAAGCGGTGGCGCGGCCGACAAGAGGGTGAATCCCATCCACGGCGTGCACAACGGACGCTTGGCCGCCACCGGATAGTTCTTGAAATCCGCGACCGTCACCGGGCTGCCCAGCGCGCGCATCTTGGCCACCGTGCGCTCGGCGAGGGGGCCTTCATAGAACGCGCTGCGCCCGTCACGGGCAATCGTCTCGAGCGTCTGGGCCAACTGCGCCTGCACCAGGCGATCGCCCGGACGGAGCGCCTGACCACCCGGCAGGAAGAGCGCGCCCGCCGCACTGTCGGCCAGCAACTTCGGACGCGAGCCTTCCGACGTCCGTGACAGCAGCGGCGAGACGATGAAGCCGTCGCGCGCGAGCGCAATCGCGGGCGCCATCACCTGGGCGCGTGTGAGCTTGCCCCACTTGGCGTGGGCCTCGAGCAGTCCGGCGACTGCGCCCGGAATGCCCGCGGCGCGCCCATTAATGGGACGACGAGCGGCCGCCGTATCAGCACGCGCCCAATCGGAATCGGCCCCTGTGCGCACGTAAAAGTCCAGCGCATCGGCGCGACGCGTGCCGTGATTCCAGACGATCATGCCTCCGCCGGCGCCGAGTCCGGTTTGCGAAGGATCGACCACCGCCAGCGCGAACGCCGTGGCCACGGCCGCATCAACGGCGTTGCCACCGTCCTGCAGGATCGACGCGCCCGCTGCGGCGGCCTGGGGTTGCGACGCCGTCACCATGCCGCGCGCCGACTCGGCGCGCTTGGCGAACATTGGCGACGAGGACACCGGCGTTTGGGGCATACAGCCGGCGAGGACAAGAGCGGCGAGAACCGCCGAGGAGCGAAATGAGAGAGTCATGTTAGGTGCTGGGGAACTGTCGCGGTGACGTGCATGCGGACGGGAACTAACGAAGACCGGGCCCGGCACGTTGGTGCCGGACCCGGTCGAATGTCGCGCAGTGGTGCCCGTTCGGCGAGTGGCAGGTGCCACCCGAGGCGCCACAAGGGGGCCGTCTCAGTCCTCGAATTCGAAGAGCGCTTCGAGTTGCGTGAGGCGCAACAGCTGGCGCACGCTGGGCGGGGTGTGGGTGAGGCACGTGTGCAGGAAGCTCTCGCGCGCCCTCTTTTGCACGAGCACCAGCACCCCGAGGCCACTCGCGTCCACTTCGCGCGTCTCGCCGAGGTCGATGGTAATGCGCCGCGCTCCATCGGCCGTCGCCCTCGACAGGCGCTCCAGAGCATCCCGACGGAAGTCGAGCCGGTTCTCTGATACCAGGCGATGCGGCGCCTGGAGGACGATGCGATCCATATGGCCGAGCGGTATCATGTGGCCCTCCGCTGCGTCCGACCGTCGCACTCCGCGGGTCCATCCAGATGCCGGCGCGGTCCACTCGGACCCCTCGCTCACCTTCGGCAGCCGGACGATCTCGATCCTCCGAGATTCCTGACTTTGCGGCCCCGCCTCGCGGCGAGTGTGCTCTTGTCGGGTGGTGCAACGTTCAGTTGGTGACCGATGTATGTGCGAGAATCGTGCCAACGCGGCGCATTGCCAACTGATTGCAGCATAAGATCTTACGGTGCCGTCACAACGTGACGGAGGAGTTTCGCGGTGCGCCGTGCGCGAGAGGAGGCATTGCGCTGAGTACCGTCACAATCCGTCACAGTTACAGACGGCATTTCGATCGTCACAATGCGCAAGGGTGGACCAGCGGTCATCTTGACGCCACGTCGCGTCCTTCCCGCACCCGCCATAACGTTGTGAGCGCTTCGGTCGTACTCTGTCGTAGTCTGTCGTTTTCTCTCCCTCTCCCTGCCCCGCCCATCTCATGTCCGACCTCGACACGCTCCTCACCGAGAATCGCTCGTTCCCCCCGCCCGACCACTTCCGGCACGCGGCGCGAGTGAACGACGGATCGCTGCACGCCGAAGCCGAACACGACTACGAGGCGTTCTGGGCACGGCATGCACACGAGCTCGAGTGGATGGTGCCGTTCACCGATACGCTGCAGTGGACGCCACCCCATGCCAAGTGGTTCCAGGGCGGGCGGCTGAACGTTTCGGTCAACTGCGTCGATCGACACACGCGCGGTGCCAGCCGCAACAAGGCAGCGATCATCTGGGAAGGGGAGCCGGGAGACTCGCGCGTACTCACCTATTGGGACCTGTACCGTGAGGTGCAGAAGTTCGCCAATGTGCTGAAGTCGCTCGGCGTAGGCCGTGGTGACCGGGTGGGGATCTACCTGCCGCTCGTGCCTGAGGCGGCGATTGCGATGCTGGCCTGCGCGCGCATCGGCGCCATCCACAGCGTGGTGTTCGGTGGCTTCGCTCCCGAGGCGCTGCGCGACCGCATGAACGATGCGCAGGCCAAGGTGCTGATCACCTCCGACGGCGGCTACCGGCGCGGTCAGGTCACCCCGCTGAAGCGCAATGTGGACAAGGCGCTCGAAGGCACCACCAGCATACAGCATGTGATCGTCGTGCAGCGCCGCCCCGGCGGCATGGGCGACGAATCGTTTGCGCAGATGAAGGAAGGGCGCGACCACTGGTGGCACCGGCTGATGCAGACGGCCAAGGCCGACTGCCCCCCCGAAGCGATGGACGCCGAGGACGTGCTGTTCATCCTCTACACGTCGGGAACGACGGGCAAGCCCAAGGGCATCGTGCACACCACGGGGGGCTACCTCACCGGTGTCGCGTCGTCCACCAAGTACGTCTTCGACCTCAAGGAAGACGACGTCTTCTGGTGCACCGCCGACGTGGGGTGGATCACGGGGCACTCATATCTCGTGTACGGCCCGCTTGCCAACGGGGCGACCTGCGTGATGTACGAGGGGGCCCCCGACTGGCCCGAACGCAATCGCTTCTGGGAGATCTGCGAGAAGTACGGCGTCTCGGTCTTCTACACCGCGCCGACGGCGATTCGCGCCTTCATGAAGTGGGGTGACCACCATCCGGCGCGCCACGACCTGAGGCGCCGGCGCCTGCTCGGCACCGTGGGCGAGCCCATCAACCCCGAAGCCTGGATCTGGTACAACAAGGTCATCGGCGGCGAGCGCTGCCCGATTGTCGACACGTGGTGGCAGACCGAAACGGGGGCGATCGTCATCTCGCCGCTGCCCGGCCTGACGTCCACCAAGCCGGGAAGCGCCACCACGCCCTTGCCGGGATACAGCGCGGCGTTGCTCGATTCCCATGCCGTGGAACTCGCGGTCGGCGGCGGCCTGCTGGCGCTCACCAAGCCCTGGCCGTCCATGCTGCGCACCATCTGGGGCGACGACCAGCGCTATGTGGAGACCTATTTCACCAAGTGGCCGGGGCGCCCTGACCTCTACTTCCCGGGGGACGGCGTCAAGCGGGACAGCGACGGTTTCTACTGGATCATGGGCCGCGTGGACGACGTGCTGAACGTGGCGGGTCACCGCATTGGCACCATGGAAGTCGAGAGCGCGCTGGTGGAGCACCCGGCAGTCGCCGAGGCGGCGGTGGTGGGCAAGGCGCACGAGATGAAGGGGCAGTCGATCGCCGCCTTCGTGACGTTGCGCGACGGGTTCCACACGAGCCCGGCCCTGCGCGACGAACTGCGCGAGTTCGTGGCCGAAAAGATCGGCGCCATCGCGCGCCCCGACGACATCCTGTTCAGCGCCGACCTGCCCAAGACGCGCTCGGGCAAGATCATGCGCCGGCTCCTGCGGGATATCGCCGAAGGTCGCACCCTGGGCGACACGACGACACTGGCGGATCCGTCGGTGGTCGCGTCGCTGAAGGAGCAGTACGAGGCGGAGGAGAGCTGAACCGGAACGCGGATTCCGGAGTTGGGCATCACACGACGTCTGCCTGTAACTAACCCGCCCCCCGCCTCGTCATTCATATATGCTCGACAAGTTCCTTCCCGAATCCCTGTTCCCCCGCAAGCTGCAACCGGCCACGGATCGCCGGATGCGCCTGGCGCAGGCGCGTGCCGAGGAAGCGCTGGTGCGCACGCACGTCGAGAACGCGCTGACGTTCGTGGATGCGCTGGCGGAGGAGCTGCCGTTTGACCGCGCCATCGACACCTACATCCGCGAGATGACGGTGTCGGAGCCGCTGGCTTCGGTGGTCGTGACGCGGGTGCTGGTGGTGCTGGCGCGCGAACTCCTGCCGGCCGCGCGCGAAGAGCAGAGCGATGACCTGCGTCCGCGGTTGCGCCTGAGTGAAGCATCGGGCGCCAAGCCGGGGCAGATCAAGCGGGCGTAGCGGCACGCGCGCTCGGGGTCCGGTTTCAGTCAACGCGGGATCGGTTCAGTCAACGCGAGATCGGTTCATTCAACGCGGAGACCGGAGGGGCGCGGAGGGCCACGGAGGACGGCAACAGAACAAATCAAAGGGGGTCGCAGCGGACAGTACTCTCCGCCGCGACCCCTTTAAAGCAGTTGTCGTACTCCGTGGCCCTCCGCGCTCCTCCGGTCTCCGTGTTGAAGAAACCCGAATCGCTCAGCCCCGCGGCAGCGCCCTGAGATCGGTCACCGTCAACGCGAACATCACCACCACCAGCACCGCGCTGATCACGCAATACATGCAGACGGCGTGGATGACCGCGAGTTCGAGGTACGTGAGCCACCCGCTGAACAGCACGCCGCCGCCGCTCAGCAGCACCAGGGCAAGCGCCATGCGCCGGTCGGCGGCGAAACGCTCGGTCGTGCCGACGACCGCCGTCACCAGCGTCACGACGTAGTAGCAGACGCCCCAGAAGGCGACCGGCAGCCCGAACAACATGGCCCACTTGCTCGTGTTCACCGTCTCGCAACTGCCAATGCTGCAGCTGAGCTGCCCGATGACACCGAGCTTGTACAGCCAGAGGTACATCGCGACGAACAGCCCGACGAGGGCGATCATCGCGACGACCATCCGTCGCGTCACTTGGCGCCCTTCTTGGCCGTGTCGGCCTTGGGCAGCTTCGCGAGTTCCTCATCGACGATCTTCTTGATCTGGTCGAACGGAATGTTGCCGGGGTATTTCTTGCCGGCGATGATGAACGTCGGCGTTTCGCCGACACCCAACCGCTCGGCTTCAGCCGCGCTGGCCTTGATGTCCGGATAGTGCTTCTGGCTGTCATAGCACGACTCGAACTTTGAGGCGTCGAGACCAAGGTCCTGCGCATAGCCCTTCATCTTCTTGTCGGGGCTCGACGTCGCCTGCGTGTTCCAGAGGTCCTGCGTGTAGAAGAGGCGATCGTGCATCTCCCAGAACTTCCCCTGCTCGGCCGCGCACTCGGCGGCGTTGGATGCCGACCAGGTGTTCTGGTGCATCGGCAGGGGGAAGACGAAGAAGCGGATGGAGACGAGCCCCGTCTTGATGAGGCGCGCGCGGACATCGGGTTCGGTGAGCGTGGCCCACTGCCCACACGCCGGGCATTCGAAGTCGGCGAACTCGATGATCTTCACCGGGGCGTCGGGCGAGCCGTTGAGGTAGCCCTCGGCGGTGCCGGCGGGGAGGTTGGGATCGATGGCCACCGGGCCCGGCTTGGGGCGTGTGGCGACGTAGCCGAGCGCGCCCGCGCCCACAATGGCGATGGCTACCAGGATGAAGACGAATCGCTGCTGGGACGCACGGGGCTTTGATCTGGCCACTATGGAAACCGTCGGTTGAGAGGATGGGAAAAGCTACGGTGGTGGGGGGGGGATACTCAAGACGGT
The DNA here is from genome assembly GCA_947504615.1 of Gemmatimonadota bacterium. Classification (GTDB taxonomy): domain Bacteria; phylum Gemmatimonadota; class Gemmatimonadetes; order Gemmatimonadales; family Gemmatimonadaceae; genus PNKL01. The sequence continues at coordinate 20,319 of CANNKR010000009.1, forward strand.
GGACGGTAGACGGTAGACGGTGGACGGTAGACGGAAGAGCGGGACGGGCGGGGCTTCGCTCGGGTGAGTGCATGGCTACACTGCGGGGCGTAGCTTTGATCAGAGAACGGGCGCCCTGCCGTCTACCGTCTACCGTCTACCGTCTAAAGTCCAGCTTTGTCCTTCCGCGACCACCTCCGCATTCCCGTCGGCCCGGGCGAGTTGCACGCCGAGCGCTTCGGCTTCGGCGACCACCCGCTGGTGCTGCTGCACGGGTTCGGCACGTCCACCTTCCTGTGGAGACACGTCGCCCCGGCGCTGCCTCTTGGACAGGTGACCGCGTGGGCGATCGACTTGCTCGGCCACGGGGAATCGGATCGCCCGGCCGAAGGGGAGTTCGGGATCGCGGCACAGGCGATCGTCGTGGAGCAGGCCATGACGGCGCTGCGCATCGGCCGGGCGACGGTGGTGGGTGTCGATCTGGGCGCCGCCGTGGCGCTCCGGCTGGCGGCCACGCGACCGGCGCGCGTGCACGGTCTGGTGCTCATCAGCCCGCCGGCGGTGGGCAAGGGGCGGGGCGACGATCTGGCGGAGTTGGGACGTCTGGCCGCGACGCACCTGTTCGAGGCGACGCGCGGGATGCTGGGCGCGGCCGCATGGCTGGGACCGCTGCTCGCCAAGAGCGTTGCCAGCGCCGATGCCATGCCGGCGAAGCTGGTGACGCGCTATGCGGCGCCATTCGTCGGGGACGACGGTGTTCGGCACCTGCAGGCGCTGGCCAACGCCGTGTCGGACGACGACATGGAGGACCTCGATCTCGGCAAGGTGACGGCCAGAACGCTCGTCCTGCGAGGGGAATTAGACGCGTGGTGCGCCCCGGGCGACGCGACGCGGCTGGCGACGGCGATCAGGAGTGCCGAACTGCGTACGGTCGCCACGGCCGGGCGACTTGTCCCGGAAGACGCGCCCGCCGCCTTGGCCGCGCTCCTCGCGGAGTGGGCGCCGGCCATGCGCGCCGCAGAGCCGTTTCGGGAAAACCCGAAGACCAGCGGCTGAACGGAATGAGAATGATGGCCGTAATGCCTATGAAACAGGGCTAGGCCCGTTTAGCTTTCAGTGACGTTCCATACACAATTCTTTTGGAAGAGATGATCAAGGGTCGAAATAAACCTCGCAGGCCAGGCAACGAACCGACGCCAAAGGATCAGGCGCGCGATGAGCTGTTCCAGCACATCATCCGTTGCGAAGTGGTCGGGTGCGACCCGGAGCATCAGCGGGAATGGTTCGACGAAACAATGCGGTACTTTTCCGAGCGGTATCACGAGTTGTCGGCCGTGGATGTGGCCGAGCTTCGTACCCTTGGTGAGCGTTTCGCCCAGCCGCCCCGGACTGCCGCTTCGGCTCTGGTGAACGAGCAGGTCGTCGTCACCGCCTAGGCACACCAGATTCGCTGACAGGCCGACGCCCCGCCGCACTGCGACGGGGCGTTCGACATTCTTGGGATGGGCAACCGGCGGCGGACGGTCGGCGGTAGTCGATTATCGGCCGGTCTCGCGGGCACGGCGGAAGACGACCGCGGCGCGCACGCCCTCGCCCAGCGCCAGTTCCACGGCGGGGCGCCACCGTGCGTCACGGGCGCCCTCGACGCCCAGCACGAGCAGCAGCCCGGCAGCCGCACGGTCGGCACCATTGCGGCGCACCGTCAGCCCGCCGCCCGCGTAGGGTCCCCAGCGTGTCTCAGCGAAGGGATCGAGCAGGAAGCGCATCGTGACGTCCGCCCGCTGCGCGAGCCGCGCCGAGTGGCCGCTCCCCACGACACCGACCCCCACGGCCAATCCCGATCGGACGTAGAAGCCCATCGGCACGTTGGCTCCCGCCATGATCAGGGCCGATGGCTCCCGGGCGATGGCGGCCTCGAGCCGCCACTCGCGTTGGACGGCCGGCACCACGGTGACGTATTGTGCCGGCAACCGGGCCGCGACCGAGACGAGCAGCGCGACCAGCAGCACCGCCAGCCGAGCGATATCGCGCACCGGCACTGGGCTACGGCCGGGCACGCTGGCGCCAGAGTGCAATGGTGTAGTCGATGATGGACACCAGCGAGACGACACCAACGGCGGCGACGGCCCACGGCGTGGTGCGCCCGTCGACGACGATGAGCACCAGCGCGATGAGTTGGAGCACCGTCGCCAGTTTGCCGGAGAAGCGCGCCTTGAAGGTCGCCCCGCGCAATGCCGGAATGCTGCGCGCGAGAGGAAAGGCCCCGGTGACCGCCAGATCGCGCGCGATGAAGACAAAGTACTGCACCGTGTCGACCTTCCCCTCGAGTAACAGCGTGCAGATCGCGACGAGCACGAAGATGCGGTCGGCAAGCGGGTCGATGAGGGCACCCATCCGGCTGAACTGGTGCCGGCGCCGCGCGAGCCAGCCGTCGAGATAGTCCGTCAGCCCGGCGGCGGCGAGGATGAGCAGCCGCAGATCGTGATCTTGCACGACAGGAAAGAGCGCCGCCAGAAACAGGCGGGACAGCGAAACGGCGTTCGGTAACGTCGCCAGAGTGTCGCGCTCCATACCGGGCAACATAACCCGGCGTGGCGAATGCTTGCCAGCGCCGGGGGGGGCGGGTAGCTTCGCCAACGTACGGGGATTCATCCGCAGAGAGGGCCGCATGGCCGAAATCGTCGAACTATTGAAGACCGTCGCCATCTTTCAGGGCCTCGACGAGGGCGAACTCGCCCGCGTCTCCGAGGTGTGCCGAACCCAGGAGCTCGTTTCGGGCGCGTACGTGTTCAAGGAAGGCGAACCGGGCAACCGGCTCTACCTGGTGATCGAGGGCGAGGTGCGCATCAGCCGGATGATCCCGGGCAGTGGCGAGGAGGCGCTGGCCATCCTCAAGACCGGGTCGCTGTTCGGCGAGATGGCGGTCTTCGACCGCAGCGAACGCTCCACCGATGCCATCTCCAACGGCGGCTGCAAGCTGCTGACGATTTCGCGCAGCGACTTTGAGCTGCTGCTGGACTTCAATCGCGAGCTCGCGTACAAGGTGCTCTGGTCGTGCACGCGGCTGTTGTCGTCGCGCCTGCGGTCGACGAACGACAGCCTGCGCAGCTTCTTGGCGATGTCGATGTTTTAGCGCGCGAGAGCGCGAGAGGCGAGAACGCGAGAACGCGAGAGGGGTGGGCCGTGGAGGTTCACCCTTCTGTCGTTTTCTTTCATCTGCTGCCCCTTTCTGTCGCACTCTGTCGTTTTCCGTCGTACTCTGTCGTATTCTCCAACTCACCCACCCACGCCTCCGATGCCGCTCATGCGCCGCGCGCTCCTGCTCCCTGCCCTGCTGCTCGTCGCCTCGGCGGCAGCCGCTCAGGCCGTGACCCACGTGAACGCACCGGTCGTCCCGACGCCCGGTGCCGGCTTCAGCGCGGGGCTGGTGAAGGACCCGCGCATCGCGGCCGTTCTCGCCGACATCGCGCCGGCGCGCATCCGCTACACCGACTCGGTGCTGGTGTCGTTTGGCACGCGCCACACGATGAGCGACACGGTCTCGGAGACGCGCGGCATCGGCGCGGCACGGCGGTTTCTCTACGGCGAACTGCGCGCCTTCAGCCGCGACTGCGGCGGCTGCCTGGTGGTGGAGTACGATCCGCACGACGCCACGATCAGCCGCTTCCGCGACCGTCCCGTGGCGCGCGTCGTGAACGTGCTGGCCTGGCTGCCGGGCCGCGACACCACGCGCGTGGTAGTCATCGGCGGCCACTATGACTCGTGCGTGTGCAGCGTGGACGCCGCAGACGCCACCAGCGACGCGCCGGGCGCCGACGATGACGGGTCGGGCACGTCCGCCGTGGTCGAGCTGGCGCGCGTCATGTCCAAGCGATTCCCCAAGGGGTTCGACGCTACCGTCGTCTTTGCGCTCTACGCCGCCGAAGAGCAGGGACTGCTGGGTTCGACGGGACTGGCCAAGCGACTGCACGACGACAAGAAGACGGTGGTCGCATCGCTCACGGACGACATCGTCGGCAACGTGGTGGCCGATGACGGCCACACGGACTCCACGAGCATCCGGCTGTACGCAGTGGATTCGATCCCCTCGCGCAGCGGCGAGCTCGCGCGCTACGTCTGGGGCATGGGGACCATCTACACCCCGAAATTCGAGGTGCGCCCGACGTTCCGGCTCGACCGCATCGGCCGCGGCGGGGATCATTCCCCGTTTCACCGCATGGGCGATCCCGGGCTCCGTTTCAGCGAACGCCTGGAGAACCTCAAGCGGCAGCACCTGCCCACGGATGACCTGGCGAACGTGAACTTCGGGTACGTGGCGAACGTGGCGCGCCTGAACCTCGCCACCGTGGCCTCGCTCGCGTCGGCGCCGAACCCGGTGGACAGCGTCGTGCAGCGCCGCGACCGCGCGTCGGGTGGACAGAAGTGGCAGATCACCTGGAAGCCGGTGTCGGGGGCGGCGCGGTACGAGGTGCTCTTTCGCCAGACGACGTCGCCCACATGGACGCAGGTCTACGATGCGGGCACGGCGACGACGTTCCTGCTCGACGAGCAGCTCGACGACGGATGGGCGGCGGTGCGAGCCGTCGGCGCCGACGGACATCGGTCGCTGACGACCGTCGCGGGCAGTGGTGCAGGAGCCCCGCGCCCGGCGGCGGTCCCGGCGCCCGCGCCGACACCGCCGCCGGCGCCAGCCCCATAACCGTGCGCGACCAGGTGCCGCACACCATGACGCATGACGCCGCGGATTTCCGCGGTGTCCCTTCGTCGTTGCTGCGCGATCAGGCGTCGCTGTCGGGGCTGCTGATCGCCGCGGCCGGCGCCGCGGGCCTGACGACGGTGGAGCCACCGATCATCCGTGTGCTCCCTCGCGGCGGCCTGGTGATCGTGCTGCTGCTCGACCTGGGACACGCGGCATTGCACACGATCCCGGACGACGGCGTGCTGGCCGTCGACCTGCTGGTGAGCGCGAGCAAGGACGCCCACAAGGCGATCGATGTGGTGACGCGTCGGCTGAACGTGCGTGCCACGCGGGCCACGCACGCCGACCGCGGCTGACCTCGCCCCCTCGGCGTGCCCGGCGTGACCGTGCCTGACTGGGTGATCCCCGCCACGTTCGCCCTGTTCGGCGTCGCGGTCGTGGGGTGGAATTTCGCGCTGGGCGCGCGCATCACGGCCCTGCCGCAGGCGGGGGGCGCGTTTCGGGTGCTCTCGGGACTGGGCGCCTTTCTGCTGTTGCCGGCCCTCGTGATCGGCCTGCTGGCACCGACGACGCCAGGCGCGCGCGTGCTGCAGTCGCTCGCGTGGCTCTGGCCGCTCGTGGCGGCGGGGGTGGCGACGCAAGCCTGGTGGGCGCTGTTCGGGGGCCGCGCGCGCACGGTCGTGGTACTGCCCATTGCGCTGTTCGACAGCGTCGTGGCGTGCATCGCGGCGACGCGCTGGCTCGAGGGACTCGGCGTCGCGGTACCAGCGTGGCTGCTGGCGCCGGGCCTGGCCGTGTCGTCGATGGGGGCGCGCGCACTTGGCGACGGCGCGTTCCTGTGGAGCGCTGCGGTGCTCATTCCGTCACTGGCACCGGCGGAGCGCGCGCGGTGGCGGCTGAGCGCCGCCTGGCGCGCCATCATGGCCACGGTGTGCACCATCGTCGTCGTGCTCCTCAGCGTCGGGCTGCCGGATGCGTACCGTGCGATCATCGCACCACGCCCCGCAGGCGCTGACCTGATGCCTGAACGTGCGCGCTCCGATTTCTCGGTGGGACTGCGGCTCTATGGCACGCTCAGCGGCGCTCCGTCGTGGACCACCGCGCGGCACGATGCGGCCCTGGCCGATTCGATGGGCCTTACGGCCGTGCACATCGAAATCGGATCCGACGGCGCCTCCGCGATCGCGCTCGACTCGGTGGCCCGAAGCCTCGAGGCGCGACGTGACTCGACCGTGCTGATCGTCACGTTCGACCTCGCGCCCGGCTACCTCCGGCCGTTCCGTCCGGACGACGCGTGGATGCGTACACGGCTGGGCATCGTGGAGCGCATCGTGCAGCACCTGCACCCCGATGTGCTGGTGCCGGCAGAAGGACTGCCGCGCACTGCAGACCTCGCGAGCGTGACCTGGTGGCAGAGTTACTACGAACGCGTGGCGCGATCGGCGCGACGGATCGACCGCGACGTCTCGGTGGCTCTGGCCACCGAGGCGGCATCAGCGGCAGACAGCGCGCTCAGCGACTGGGTGATGCGCGGCGATTCGCCCGTGGACGCCATCGCGCTGTCCGTGCGTGCGCACGACGGACAACCGGCCCGGTTCGAGCGCGCGGTGGCGGCGATGGATCGCTGGGTCTCGCTGGCCCGCGTGTCGCCCTCGGTGTGGCTGGTCGGCGTGCCCACCGCACCCGCCATTTCGGGTGAGATGGCACAGCAGCGCCTGGTGCGCCGTGCCCTGCTCTGGGGCGCATCGCGCGCGTGGGTGCGCGGCGTGATCGCCGGCGACGCCTCGGACGTGCTGGCAAGCACGGGGCTGCGCACGGCGACGGGGCGCGCTCGCGGGGCGCTCGCCGAAGTGGGCGCCGCGCTGCGGGCGCTGCGCGAAGCGCCGGACCCAGTGCCTGTGGCCGTCGATTCCGTGCGTATGACACCCAGCACCGCCGCACCCACGCTTCCTCCACCCGACGCACCGTGACCAGTGCCTCCATGTCCGGGTTCCGGCCCGCCGCCCTCACGTTCCTGCGCGCACTCCGCAAGAACAATCGTCGCGAATGGTTCGAGGCACACCGTGCCACCTATGAGCGCGAGATCAAGGCGCCGCTGAAGGCGTTCGCCGAGGAACTCGACGTGCGCTTTGCCACGGTCGCCCCCGAGTTCGTGGGCGACCCCAAGCGCTCGCTGTTCCGTATTCATCGCGACATTCGATTTTCGAAAGACAAGTCGCCATACAAGTCGCACGCCGCGCTCTGGATCTTCCATCACGCACCCGGCCGCGGGGTCGGAACGACGGTCGACGGCGGGGCCGGCTTCTACTTCCACCTCGAGCCGGGCGCGTCGATGGTGGCCGCTGGGCTGTGGATGCCACCGCGCCCCAAGCTGCAACTGGTGCGCGACGCGATCGCCGATGATGTGGACGCCTGGGAAGCGGTGGTGCTGGCCCGCGGGTTCGCGCGGCGTTTCGGCGGCTTGTCCGATGACGACCCGGGCGCCGTGCTCAAGCGCCTGCCGCGCGGCTACGCGCCGGGGCACCCCGCCGAGCGGTGGCTGCGCTTCAACTCGTTCACGGTGTCGCGTGCACTGTCGGACGCCGAGGCGCTGTCGCCCAAGGTCGCAGACCTCGTGATGAAGGAGTTCACGGTGATGCTGCC